>JAKALK010000025.1 GCA_021813155.1 bacterium | reverse complement strand
ATTAATATGACTCTCACGAAAGAGTATTAAGAAGCAAAAAAAACCGCACCCAGCGGTAAATAAAAAAGAAGTGCTGGGGGTTAGGTGGGCAGCTGGTGGGAAAGCCGTCCTATGGCTTTTAGCTGCAGACCTAACCCCGCGGAGTAGTGTTAGTGGAATTCATTGTGCCCTTCTCGGCAACTACTTGTCATCGTCGCCGGCGTTGTTGGATGGTCCAAAGAGATCCTCTTGGAGCTTCCTCCATAAGGACTCTTCGCCTTTCTGGTCTTTCTTTCCCTTCTTCTCTTTCTTCTCAGGTTGAGTCTCAGCGGGCTGGTCGGAGAAGAGGTTTTGCCAGAGAAGCATTTCAGGGTTGTCGGATACCTCTCGACGATCCTCCTGCTTCTTCTCGCGCGAGTTGTTGTACATGGGCTCGGGATGGAGCCCTGCACACCCGCCCGCAAAGGCGAGAAGCAGGAATGCCACAACAAATCTCGATGTTCTCATAGCAGCTCCTCCTACTTTCCAGCGTGACCGGCTTCAGCGCCAACTTCCTGTTTCCAGAAATCCCGAGAGAGTGCCGCGAATGCATCGAATCGCTCAACCCCGCGCATCTTGCGAAGGGCCACCTTTTCCTCGTGGTTCCGGAGGAAGTTAGTGAAGCCAAAGATGATTCCGGCGATGACCGTCACTCCGAGCAAGATGAAAGTGAATCCCATCTTGACCGGCAGTGCTCCTTCCGGGCTCTCCGCCACGCCGATTAAGACGACGATGGCAACCGCACTCGCGATCGTTGCAGCCCTCCAGAATTCGGCTGCCGCAACGATCTGCTTGGCCCGCTTCATCGAAATGATATGGCCGAGCAGGAGAGCGACGGCGACCCAGATGATGATCCACCCAGGTTGGACGTTGAACAACATCTTACACCTCCTGTTTGGGGTGATGGTGATTTAAACTACTAGTGAACACTGTTTATCTCCACTACTACTAATTGTCATGAACTAACTTAGTTTATAGCAAAATAATCCACTTTTGTCAAGGAAATTAAGCTTTATTATTTAAGGCTTTTCTCCAGTACTCCTTTTGTGTTACCTTGAAGTCTATATGTTAAACATTCGCAATTTCTGCATTATCGCCCATATCGACCACGGTAAATCCACTTTAGCCGACCGGCTTTTAGAAGTGACCGGCACCGTTGAAGCTCGTAAAATGCGTCCCCAGTATCTTGATCGCCTTGAATTGGAACGCGAGCGGGGGATTACGATTAAAATGGCTCCCGTCCGCATGGCTTACACCCTAAATGCGACATCCTATATCCTGAATCTCATTGATACCCCCGGCCACTCCGATTTCTCTTACGAAGTTTCGCGAGCTCTAGCTGCGGTCGAAGGAGCTATTTTGCTGGTGGACGTAACCAAAGGCATCCAAGCCCAAACCCTTTCTAATTTTCGTTCCGCCGAAAAAGCCGGACTTAAAATTATCGGCGCCGTTAATAAGATTGATTTAAACCCACCGCACCTAGAAAAGATTGTTGCCTCTCTCGCTTCCCTACTTAAAGTTTCTCCTTCGGAAATCTTTCGGGTCTCCGGTAAAACCGGACAAGGTGTCGAGGAAATTATTCACGCTGTTATTGAAAAAATTCCTCCTCCGAAAGAAAGCGATCAAAGTCAGTCTTTAATTTTTGATTCACTTTATGATGATCATAAAGGCATCCTGGCTTTTATTCGCAGTTTTGGGGGAATGATTAGAACCACCGACGAAGTTTATTTTTTATCTAATCAGACTAGGGTCAAACCTAAAGAAGTCGGCTATTTTACTCCCGACCTGAAGGCGGTCTCCTCTATCCTTCCGGGGGAAATGGGCTATTTAGCCACCGGCCTTAAAGAGCCCAACCTAGTAAAAATTGGCGACACCGTTTCTAATAATCCCAAGGCCAGACCTTTGTCCGGCTATCGAGAACCTGCCCCTGTTGTTTTTATTTCTTTTTATCCAACCGCCACCACTAAGTTTGAAGATATGAAAAGCGCTTTTGCCAAACTAAAACTCACTGATTCTGCTTTGAGTTTTGAGCCGGAAGCTAACGACGCCCTTGGTCGGGGACTGAAAGTTGGATTCTTAGGTCAGCTCCATTTTGAAATAATTTCCAGCCGGCTCAAAAACGAATTCAACGTAGATTTCCTTACTAGTTTCCCATCAGTTGCCTATCGGATCAAAAACGAGAGTAAAGAATTTGTTATTAAACAACCCCAAGATTTTCCACTGAAAGCAGATAAAGTTTTTCAGCCAATGATTAACCTGGAAATTTTAACTCCACCCGAATATCTAAATCAAATTGTAAATTTAAAAAAAGTTTTTGACCTCGAAATTTTCGAAGTCAACAATTTAGGTGAGAGTGTTTTGATTTTGGGCAAGATGCCGCTCTCGGAACTTATTCGGGATTTCGATGATCAGTTGAAATCCGTTTCGGCCGGCTTCGCCTCTTTTAGTTATGAGTTTAGCGGAGAGGAAGCAGCTGAAGTTGAAAAAATGGAAATTTTGGTAGCTGGCGAAGTTATTCCAGCACTAACTAGGATTGTTGCCAAAAAAGATATTGAAAAAGAAGCGCGTAAATCAGTCGAGAAATTAAAGGAGCTTTTACCGAAACAGCAATTTGCTCAAGCCATTCAAGCTTCTGCCCAGGGCCGGATTGTTGCTAGAGAAACTATCGCCGCTATGAAAAAATTGCTTGGTAATTTTGGAAAGACCGGAGGCGACAGAACTCGCAAAATGAAACTTTGGAAAAAACAGCAACGAGGCAAGGAAAGACTTAAGGAATCGGGCCGGGTTGAGGTTCCCATTGAAGTTTTTCGGGAAATTTTGAAGAAACAATGATAACTTAATATAATAATTGCGAAAGATGAGGCTGTTTTTTTCAATCTTAGCGATCCTTATTATTTCTTTTCTGATTTTTGAGACTCACTCGTTTTGGGTTAAAAAAGACGCTCTCGAAAAAGAATTTAATGAGGCCCAAGCTAAGCTCGAAGAACTTAAAAAAGAACAAATTAATCTTCAGTCTGAAATTAACTATCTAGCTAACCCTTTAAACCTCGAAAAAGAACTCCGCTCTCGTTTTAACCTGAAAGAACCTGGGGAAAAAATGATTATTGTTGTTCCCGGAACCTCCACTCTTAAAGAAAGCAACCCATGAATTTCATAAGGAATCACAAACCCTATTTCATCTTTTCCTTCATTATTCTTTTTGGCTTGGCTATATTTTTTGTTATTTCGGGAGGTTATTATCCTATTCTCTCGGTTAATGGGCGGCTTATCAGCGCTCGTACTTTTTGGAAAAATTATCGATCGGACACAGTTTATTACAAGAATTTTGTCCAAATTTACCAAAACCAATTTAAAAACGCCGATTTATCTTCTTTAGATATTAACGAGGTTAAACGCTCTGTTCTTACTAATCTAATAGAGAATGTTTTGGTGGGCCAAGAAGTTGAAAAGGAATTAGGTAATGATCTCGATTCCCTTGTTCAGGATCGTATCAACAAAATCAATCAGAACGAAGAATTTAAAAAAACCGCCGAGAAAGTTTATGGACTTAATTTTGATGACTTTAAAAACGAAGTTTTAATTCCCGTGGCCAAAGGAGAGATTCTCTCTGGAAGGCTTTTCCTGCAAGGTAAGAAATTAGACGAGTGGCTCTTATCTGCCAAACGGGCGAGCGAAGTCAAGGTTTTTTCAACCCAGTTCTACTGGGATGGGAAAGAAGTCCAGTTTAAAAAATAATGACCAAAGATAAACTTATTGAATACCTAATTGAGAATCAATACTTGCGAAACCCTAAAATCATCGAAGCCTTTCGAAAAATTGATCGCCAAGATTTTGTTCCCGCTGATCTTAAACCTCTTGCCTATGTAAATGAGCCCCTGTCTATTGGCCAGGGGCAAACTATTTCTCAACCTCTTACCGTTGCTTTTATGCTTGACCTTCTAGACCCTCAAGTTGGTGAAAAAATTCTCGACATTGGTTCCGGCTCCGGTTGGCAAACCGCCCTTCTTGCCTACATTGTTAGTAAAGTTAGTGGTCATAAGTTATCAATTGGGTCAGGTCAAGTTATCGCCATCGAAAAAGTTTTACCTCTTAAAGCCATGACCGAAGAAAATGTTGAAAAGTATGGCTTCATCAAGAAGGGGATTGTTAAAGTTATTTGGGACGATGGTTCCAAAGGTTATGAAAAAGAATCCCCCTATGACAAAATCATTGCCGCTGCCGCCGCGGATAAAATCCCTGAAGCCTGGAAGAAACAGCTAAAAGTCAGCGGCCGCCTCGTTACTCCCGTGGGGCACAGCATTGTTGTTTTAGATAAAATTTCAGAAACCGAATTTAAAGAAAAAGAACACTTCGGTTTTAGTTTTGTACCCTTAGTGAGTGGTAATTAACTACAATTATCTTGGAGCAGGTGACGGGAATCGAACCCGCGTCCTATCCTTGGGAAGGATATATACTGCCACTGTACTACACCTGCATTATATCCGCATTTTCACTACCCGGCTTGGGAAGCTATCGTACTGCCACCCGTGCCCATACTAAACGAGAAATTTGTTTTTTCAATCAGCAGTTTAAATTTTTCTCGGTTTAGTATCGGGGTGAACCATACCCGCTTATATAAAAACCTAACAATTGTCGGTTAATTTTTCAACCCTTTCTATTTTTGCCTTATAAACAAACTCACTCCAAAAATTATTGAAGCAACACTAATCACTGTCGGTCCCAGGCTTAAGTTAAGCTTAGTTGAAACTAAATAACCCGCCGCTACCGATAGAATTGCTACCGCTGCCGAAATTACAAGAAAACTACCTAGGGTTCCAGTAAGATTACGAGCCGTCGCTGCCGGAATAATAATAAGTGCCCCTACCAAAAGCGCCCCGAGAAACTGCAGCCCCATTATTATTGTAAGACTAAAAATTAACAAGAAATATAAATTTACCCGCGAAAGGTTCACGCCTTCCGCAGTGGCTAATTCGGGCGAGAAAAAACTTAGAACTAAGCGGTTTTTATATTTAGCGATAAAAAAAGCAATAAATCCAATAGCAATTAACCCAACCGCAAATTCCCATGCCGATATCCTTTCAAAACCCCCGAAAAGCGCTTCAATTAGATCTTCTTTCGGAGTTACTAGCGCCCCAACCGCCACCGCAGCTGCAAACATTACTCCAATGGCCGTTTCTGTTGCTAATCCTGTTTTTTTCTGGAGTTGCCAAATTAGAAATGTTCCCAAGAAAAGCGTTGCCGCCCCACCTAAAAGAGGATTGAATTTTAGAAGTAAGGCTAAACCTAAACCGGGCAAAGCAATATGAGAAATTACGTCGCCCGCCAAAGTCATTCTCTTCATTAAAGCAAATCCACCCACCAATCCTGCCGCTGCCGCTCCCAATAGTGATAATATGAAAGAATAAGTATCGCTTATATTCATCTTTATTTGTTTGAACTATGTTTGTGGTCTCCGTGCTGATAGTATTTTTGGTGACGGCCGTAAAGCTCATCTAAAATCTCTGGTCGCAAAGCTTCGGCCGGAGTACCATAGCAGATCCTCTCTTTATTTAGACATAGAACTTTTGTTGCATATTGAGAAACCACGCTTAAATCATGGGAAACAAGAAGAACCGTGATATCCCTCTTTTTTTGTAAATTACTTACTAACTCATAAATTCTTTCTTCTGAAAGCTGATCTAGGCTAGCCGTTGGCTCGTCAAAAAGAATCACATTCGGACTCCCTAAGAGCGCAAAAGCTATTAAGGCTCGTTGGAATTGACCGCCCGAGAGATGTCCAACCGGAGTTGATAAAACTTTGTGGCTTATCTCCGCCGTTTCTAGGACCGATTTCGTTTCTTTTTTGTCTAATCTCAAAATTTCAGACTTTGCTTTCATTAAATCTAGTAAATTAACCGGCAAGTAACGGTCCGCATCAATTTTCTGTGGAACATAACCAATCTTAACTCCTGAGGCCCAGTGAACCTCGCCACTGTAGCGTATAATTCCCAAAAGCGCTTTAAGCAGCACTGTTTTACCTGATCCATTCGGACCAATAACGGCTAGGTTTTCGCCCCACTCAACGCTTAGGTTCAAATTTTCAATCACCGTTTGGCTATCGAATTTAACTGTTAAATTTTTAATAGAAAGCACCTCCATAGATAAGGTAATTCTAATTGATTGAAAATTTTTTGGGAAGAAATGCTTTCCTTGCGGCCCAAAAGGTTCTATTCTAGAATTTCGAGGAAATGCCCAATTCTCCAGTCGAACAAATTAAGGAAAAACTTGATATTGTCGAGTTTCTGAAGGGTTATTTAACCCTTCAGTCCGCAGGGCGGAATTTCAAGGCTCTTTGCCCCTTCCATAGGGAAAAAACCCCGTCTTTTATGATATCTCCAGATCGCCAATCTTGGCATTGTTTTGGTTGCAACTTGGGCGGCGACATCTTTAGTTTTTTAATGCGCTACGAAAACCTGGAATTTGCCGAAGCGCTCAAGGTTCTAGCTGAAAAAGTTGGCATCGAGCTTCAACGAATTAGTCCCGCCGACTATCGCCTTTTTGGATTACTTTATGACCTAAATGATGCTGCTAAGGAATTTTTTAAGAAAGAACTTAAGAATTCTGACATGGCAATGAAATACCTTAAATCCCGCGGCCTTAAAGACGAAACTATCAATGAGTTTGAAATTGGTTTTGCCCCTACTAATTCTGAGGCTCTTAATCTTCACTTTCTAAACTCTGGTCATCGGCCGGACGATGTCTTGCGCGCCGGTCTAGCTGTTAAAACCGAAAAAGGAGCCCAATTTGACCGCTTTCGTGGGCGCATTATGTTCCCTATTTGGAACAATCTCGGTAAAATCGTTGGTTTTACCGGTCGGGTTCTACCCGAGTTTGATACCGGCCAGACAGGGAAGTATATGAATAGTCCCGAAACCCCCATCTTCAATAAATCGAGAATTATTTACGGTTTTCATAAATCCAAAGAATTTATTCGCGAGACTAAATCCGCTTTATTAGTCGAGGGTCAAATGGATATGATTATGGCTTGGCAGTCAGGCGTTAAAAATGTTGTGGCCTCATCCGGTACCGCTTTAACCCAAGATCACCTCCGCTCCCTAAAACGCCTAACCGATCAGATTATCATTAGTTTTGACAACGATGAGGCTGGTCTCGCGGCAGGGGAAAGGGCTATTGACCTAGCTGAAAGTATGGACTTTAATGTAAGAGTTGCAGTCTTTAAAGACTTCAAAGATGCCGCCGAGGCGGCCCAAGCGGGACCAGAGAAACTCAAAGAGGCTATAAGCCAAGCGGTCCCTGCTCCGAAGTTTTACTTCGAAAAATACTTATCTAAGACCGGTAGTTACGAAAACCGCGAGGCCTTAACTAATTTAAGGATCGTCCTCGCTAAAATTAAGAATATTTTAAGTCCGGTCGAGCAAAATTTTTGGCTGAAAGAGCTAGGTGTTTTAACTGGAGTTTCAGAAAAGACCCTAAGCGAAGAAACTGAAAAGCTAACTCTCAAAAATACTGAAACACCAATAACATCAACTGAGGTTGATATTCAAGCGGCTTCCCCGACTAGAAATTTCACCCGCTGGGAGTTGGTAAGTCAGCGTTTTTTGTCAGCAATTTTTGAACAAGGGAACTTTGAGTCGGCCAACGACGCCGCTTCCTACCTTAAGCCCGAGTACCGATCCATTCTCGAGGTATTGAAAAGAGGCGAAAAGCGTAGCAGCGACCCTAATCTTGATCGCCTCCTTGATCTTGTGGTGTTACGCTCTGAATCTGTAATGCCGAATGAAGTCTCAGCCCTAAAGAAAAATCTGTTCGCCGAATATATCAAAGAAAAAAGGCAAGCCATCACCGAAAAGATTAAAAAAGCCGAAACTGCCAATAACGAAAGCGAGCTAGAATCGGCTCTTACGGAATTGCATCAAATAAATTCTCTAACCCTAAACTAATACCAAATGAAGAAAAAAAAGAACAAACCCGTGCGATCTGGGTCGCGGCATAATTCTCGGCCCAAGAAATCGCGCGCTAAAAAACCCTCAAAATCTATTCCCAAAAAGGACGCCAAGAGCACCCTCAAAAAAGATCTTGGTAAGAAAAAGAAGGGTCGAGCTCTCGATGAAGAAACCTTAAATGAACTGATTGAAACAGGTCGCCCTCGGGGGTTTGTAACCGATAACGAAATTCTCTACTACTTCCCACGCGTTGAGGAAGATTTAGTATTTTTAGAAGAAATCTACGACCGCCTCGAAAAAGCCGGTATCAAAATTATAGAAACCACCGCCCTAATCGATATCTCAAAAGAAGAACCGAGTGAAACCGAGCTAAAAAACGTCGCTAAATTCGAAACTGAAGTTCCCGATGCTGTTCAGATGTATTTGAAAGAAATTGGACGCACTCCGCTTTTAAACAGAGAAGAAGAAAAAGATCTAGCCAAACGTCTTGAAAAAGGAGAGGAAGAGGCTCGCCAGAAACTTATTAAAGCCAATCTAAGGTTGGTAGTTTCAATTGCCAAGCGTTATGCCAATCGCACCCCTCATTTAAGCATTCTTGACCTTATTCAAGAAGGCAATCTGGGATTGGCTCGAGCGGTCGAAAAGTTCGATTATCGCAAAGGGTTCAAATTCTCAACCTATGCTACCTGGTGGATTAGGCAGGCTATCACCCGCGCCCTGGCCGACCAATCTCGGACGATTCGTATCCCAGTTCATATGGTTGAAACTATTTCTAAATACACCCAAGTTCGCCGCCAGTTGATTCAAGAACTAGGTCGCGATCCTTTGGCCGAAGAAATCGCCGCCGAAATGAGCGTGGACGTCGAAAAAATTCGTCACATCCAGAAAATTTCCCAAGAGGTTTTGTCCATAGAATCACCGGTTGGCGAAGACGAGGACTCAACTTTGTCTGACTTTATTCCTGATGAAAAAAATGCTTCGCCGTCTCAAATGGTTACTCAATCCCTTCTCCGCGATTTAATTAAGGAAGTTTTAGTTGATCTGGCTGAACGCGAACAAAAAATCCTTAAAATGCGCTTTGGTCTCGAAGATGGTGTTTCTCATACTCTCGAAGAAGTTGGCAAGGTTTTTGGGGTTACTCGCGAGCGTATTCGCCAGATTGAATCGAAAGCCCTAGAGAAAATTCGCGAACACGGCCGCTCCGATGCCCTCCGTAGTTTCGAAGAATTGTAAAATGGCAATCATCAAGAAAAAAACTTGGCCGGAAGAATTTAATGAAGTTTCTTCAGGCAAGAAAAAATTTGACCTGCGCTTAAATGACTTTGAGGCGAAAGAAGGGGACACCCTAATTCTTGAGGAATGGGACCCTAAAATTAAGGAATACACTGGACGAGAAATTGAGAAAAAAATAACCTTTGTCTGGAAATTTAAAACTGATCAGACTTTTTGGCCCGAATCAGAAATCAAAGAAAAAGGTTTGCAGGTATTTTCAATTGAGTAAATTGAAATGAATTTGATTTGTGTTATTAGTCAAAAGTCTAAAGTCATCAATCGCCAGCCATTGCGGTTATAAATCATTAGTCATAGGCCACCTGTTATAAGTCATATGTCTTCTAGCGAAATCCGCCAAAAGTTTCTGGAATTCTTCAAAAAACGCGGCCACGCGGTTGTTCCATCTTCATCTTTAATCCCCACCGACCCCTCGGTGCTTTTGACGACTGCCGGCATGCAGCAGTTCAAACCGTATTTCGTGGGCAAAGCCGATTCGCTAAAAGATTTTGGTTCAAAAAACACCGTCTCTATTCAAAAATGTTTTCGCACTTCAGATATAGATGAAGTCGGCGACGAATCCCACCTCACATTTTTCGAAATGCTAGGTAATTTTTCGTTCGGCGGATACTTTAAAGAAGAGGCGATCAAGTATGCATTTGATTTTATAACTAGTAAGGATTGGATGAATTTAGAAATAGATTACGTAACAGTATTTGGAGGAAGCAAAGAGGAAAACCTTGAGCCGGAAGAAGAATCAGAAAAAATTTGGGCCGATCTTGGTGTAAAAGATATCAGAAAAGCTGGCAAAAACGATAATTTCTGGGGTCCAACTGGATCAGAAGGTCCTTGTGGTCCAACCACAGAAATATACGTAAAGAACGCCAATGGCCAATCTGTTGAAGTGTGGAATATAGTTTTTAATCAGTACTACTATGACCCGAACAAAAATCCAAAGTACGCCTTAATGAAGTCTTTTGGAGTTGATACAGGAATGGGTCTCGAGCGTCTCACGATGGTTGTCCAAAACAAAAAAAATATCTTCGAAACAGATTTATTCACAAAACCATTTGGGGTGATGTTGATTACACCAAGCGGGACCAGAGTAGAAACACCGAGAATTATTGCAGATCATATAAGGGGATTAGTCTTCCTTGTCGCAGATGGAGTGCGTCCATCTAATAAAGATACAGGATATATTTTGCGTAGACTTATTCGAAGAGTAGTTATTCAACTGGGAGTTGGAAAATATGGTTTACCAAAAAATCAGGTTGTTTCGTCCGCTCTAAAACGTATTGAAGCGGTAGTCGAATTCTACGGAGATTTTTACCAAGAATTAAAAACAAACTACAAAAACATTATTGATGTATTTACCGAAGAAAGCGAAAAATTTAATAAAACCCTAGAAAACGGACTTAGAGAATTTTACAACAGATATCCACAACTTAAAGCGCAAACTCCCTCGCTCGACAGAAAATATCAAGTACATATTCCACAGAAAATTTCTGGGCAAGATGCTTTTGATCTTCATCAAAGCTATGGATTCACGATCGATATTCTTCGTGACTTAGCAAGAGATGGCATGCACGTAATAGATGAAAAAAGTTTCGATGAATTATTTAAAAAGCACCAAGAAATTTCCCGCGCCGGAATGGAGAAAAAATTTGGCGGTCACGGATTGATTTTAAACACCGGTGAGTTGAAGGCGGGGAATGAAGAAGAAATGAATAAAGTTCTTCGCCTCCATACTGCCACCCATTTGCTCCAGCAAGCCCTCCGTGAAGTTCTGGGTCCGGAAGTTAAGCAAGCTGGTTCTGATATCACTCCAGAGCGCACCCGTTTTGATTTCAGCTTTCCAAGAAAACTCACTCCCGAAGAAATCAAAAAAGTGGAAGATTTAGTAAACGTTAAAATCAAAGAAGATCTGCCCGTTAATTTCAAAGAAATGTCTAAAAACGAAGCCGAAAAAACCGGTGCCCTCTACTTCTTCAAAGAGAAATACCCCGACAAAGTAAAAGTTTATTATGTCGGTAAATCCCTTGAATCCGCCTGGAGCAAAGAATTCTGCGGCGGCCCCCACGTGAAGCGCACCGGCGAAATCGGTCACTTCAAAATTTCAAAAGAAGAGGCTGTGGGAGCCGGAACACGGCGTATTCGGGGAGTGGTAGGCTAATATTTTATAAAACAAAGCAATGAATCCCGAAACTCGAACCTGTCAGAACTGCAAGCAGAACTTCACTATCGAGCCGGAAGATTTTAATTTCTACGAAAAAATAAAAGTCCCGCCACCTACCTGGTGCCCCGAGTGCCGTCTTATGCGCCGTTTTTCTTTTACCAATGTTTGGGAACTTTACAAAAACTCTTGCGCTAAATGCGGCCAAAAGGTAATCAGTATTTACTCTCCCGACAAACCAAACACTGTCTATTGTATGAAATGCTGGTGGGCCGACGACTGGGACGGCACCGAA
>JAKALK010000024.1 GCA_021813155.1 bacterium | reverse complement strand
AATGGTCATTCGCCGACCCAATCGCATCAATCGTAATCACGGCTCTTTTATTGCGACTTTCCTATTTAACTGTTCGCCGGTCGTGGGATTCCCTTCAATAATCTTGGTGAATCCCACGACCCGCTCTACAATATCAACAACGGGCCGTAGCCCGTTAAAAATTTTATGTTCTACGTCTACTTACTAAAAAGTGTTAAGGATGATAATTGGTATACTGGATATACAGAAGATTTACAAAAAAGAATTTTAGAGCATAATCAAGGTAAGAATTTTTCGACTAAAAATAGAGGTCCATTCAAACTCATGTATTATGAAACTGGTTTGAATGAGAAGGACGCCAAGGCACGAGAAAAATATCTCAAGACTGGAATGGGTAAAAAATACCTCCGAAACCGGTTAAAATTCTTTTTTGGTGGCTAAAATTTATAACGGGCCGTAGTGTAACGGCTAGCACGAGTCCTTTGGGAGGATTTAGTCCGGGTTCGAATCCCGGCGGCCCGACAAACTAATATTGGTATATTTTTCTTAATGAACGAAACGCAAAAATATATTATCGACCAACTTGAAAGTTTAAGAGAAAAATCGACCGACCGAGACAAAAGCCTTGAGGAGTTTCTGTTTAAGACGGTAATGTCTAAGAAGTTTAGGAAGTATAGTGTCAATCCTGAATATCAAAATCATATCCGATCAGCAATAGAGTTAAACGTCAAAAACAAGGAACCAATTAAGGTCACTTTAGTTTTCGGCGGCTACAAGTTATGGAGATTTGAAGAAGCTCCAGAGCCAGACTGGGCCGAGTTGTTTAGTATGATCTACTACGCTCATTGGCTAAAACCCATTGCCGACCATTATAAGCCGGGAGTTTGGTTTGATTTTTACTCTGACGATGTGATCGTACAGTACATCGATAACATTCCCGAAGAAGACACCAGGCAATACGGAAAGGTATTTCAAGAACTCCTAGATTTTCTAAAAAAATATATACCGAACAACTTTAAAATGACTTTTCATAGAGTCGGTGATCAATATAAGTCCGAAGAAGATTTTCTAGCCGACGTTGAGTCTCAAAAAAAGAAACTTCTAGAAAAATATGGAGGTAAGATTCCTCATCTATCCGAAGAACAGAAGGAGACATTAAACCTCAATGTGCGACTTACTCCCGAGCAAGAAAAAAACAAGAGGTGGCAAGAAGAAGTTCAGTTACTTCACGACGCTTATATACTTGTAGAAAAGCGCCGTCCTTACTATCGGACTCCCGATAAGATTGTAGCTATTACCAAAAAAATCGATAATACAATTGCAGTAGGAACAACAAAAACATCTATCGCTAAGTTCTGGGCTGGCGTAGGAGCGTTAAAGAAAACGGAAAGTGGATTGATAGAAACTATTCTTTCTCCTAGTCAACTCTCTTCAGTAAATCCAAAATGGGAAACTATAGAGATTAAAGGACTGGAAGGGAAAAATTTTAAACAGATTAGGGTTGTATATTAAAATGCCTCGGCATAAACAGGCGCAATTCCGCCTATATCCTTCCCCACTCCACAATTCTGAACTTGTCTAAGTTTGGAACAAAATTAAATGGGGATCCGTCACCAGGACGAACCCCCACAATCTTCTGATATCTCCTCCCGCACAAGGAGTGACATCACTCCGAATTTCAGGTCACAGCCTCAGTCGGAAACTCCAAAGACTGATTGCCAACCTGGCACTTAACCGCCGTACCGGTGACCTCAATCTTCGGAAGACCGAGATCTTCCGAAGTCCACGCCTCCACTTTGCCATTGTGGAAGACCGTGAGTTCCCGTCCGCTCTTGCCGCGACGGAAGAGAACGCCAACTTTCAAAGTCGGCGTGTCAACGCACGACGGGAAGAGACAGCCACGAACTTGGTCGCTCGTGACCTCCTTCCCGTCAATCATGATGCGGAAGAGGCCCGGTGAGCCCCCAACCCTTTCGAACTTGATCCGTCTCGGGGAAACCGACATTCCCCCATTCTCTAAACTGTATTGTCTCCTTTGCGGCATACTCCTAACCCTCTCTTCAAAAAGTTTATGTTCGCCCTTAAGTTTTCTCCCTGAAAACCCAGGTACGAACGCCAAGAACAACTGTTAAGCATTATACTACTTTTATTAAAAATTGCCAAGTCCCTGGTGTTCGCGATAAAGGAACCATACTGAACAGGCCACTCGGCTTTCAAAAACCAGACTTTTTTTAAAATGTGGGCACTGGAGGGATCGGACCCCCGGCCTACTCGGTGTCCCGTACAAAGTGGACGGTGCTGGGATCGGACCAGCGGCCTTCTCGGTGTAAACGAGACGCTCTACCACTGAGCTAACCGTCCACTTTATACAGGATTGCGGTTTTCTAATTTTACTTCACTCAATAATAAAACCGGGAGTAAACGAGGCGCCCTGCCTGCCGGCAGGCAGGTCTACCACTGAGCTAAGTGCCCAACTAAAAACCAACCTGGTGAATTTAATATAGTGAAATTTTTTATTAGAGTAAATCCCCACACTAAATTATAAGCACTCTGTCATAGCAATTTTTTCGACATAAAATTAGCCGCTTTATTTCGCCCCCATTTTATCCTTCAAAATACTTATTGTCTCTTTGAGTTGTTCGTCGAGCGACTTAGCGCTGTTAATCTTTGCCAAATATAAATCATTAAATCTATTGTAATCAAACTCTTTTGATCTTTTAAAATGCTCCAACCCTACCCTCCAATCACGAAAAACTCCCGTCTTCAAAAATTTGCTCGGTTTAATTTTCTTCTTTAATTTTTCTCTTACAAAACTCTCGGTCGCTAAAACTCTAACTACAAAAAACTTTACTCTAAATTTTTTCGCTAGTTGCTGAAGTTCCTTAAATTTATTGGGTTTTGAGGCTAAATTATCGTCTAATATAACACTATAACCCAACTTCAAATACTTCGCCGCTAAAACATAAGACGGAGCGTTGTCGTAAATAAAACTCTCTACGTTTTTAGAATCCGGAAAGTCCCGTCTGTAAATAAACAATCTCATCTCGTCATGAGAAATTCGCGCGAAATACGGCAGTTTTTTCTGAATAAATTTCATCGCTGTCGTTTTTCCGACACACGACGGCCCCGCCACCGCTAAAATTACCGGCCTCCCCGGTTTTCGTTTCGGCAACTTTATAGTCTTATAAAACTCCTTCAAAAACCAGCTGGCTCTAATATCTCTCACTTTTTATTTTAAAAACAATTCTTAGCTAAATTTCGCATAATTTATACCCTGTGCTTCTTAAACAAGACAATTTGAGAAATTGCTAATGCGCTCACCGTCTGAACAATGCCCATAACCAAAAACAGCGCCCTAAATGAAAAACGGCTCACTATAAATCCTCCGATAACAACCGCCACTCCGCTTAAAAACTGGGCTAGCCCGTCGGCCAACCCCCACTCCAAGCCGGCGATTTTTTTATCTTCGCTCTTCGCATAAACTGCGTTCCAAGTTGGCGTCGCGAGCGCCACTGCTACTCCCATGCCGATCTGAACCAAAAAAAGTTGCGCCGAAGTTGAAACAAGCAAATAGCAAAAAGTGAAAACCGCGTTTAAAGCATATCCCAAAACCAAAAGCCTCTCTTTTTTAATCCTCTCATCGGAAATCTTTCCAACTAAAATAGTTAAGAGACCCCCCGCCATCAGATAAGTTGCCCAAGCCCAGGAAATTTCTAAAATGTCCCCTCCAATCTTTTGTGTGAACACCGCAAAAAGAGGGCCGAGCATTCCGTCGCCAAAATACCAAATCGCATCCGCATAAAGCAAAATTTTTACTCTTGGGTTAATCCCGCCCATCAGTTCATTCTACCAACTAAGCATTCAATTTCCAAAAATTTTCATTCACCCCCACACCAAACGAGTTTAGGTTATAGACTTTTTTATTCTTTTTAATAACTGACGCAAAGCTCTAGCTCTAAGTTTAAGATTTTGTTCTCTGTGCCTAGCTTCGTTCTCGTTAGCATAACCTTCAAAATAAACAAGCTTGAGTGGTTTCCTAAGTTTGGTTGATTCAACCTTGCCTGAATTATGTTCTTTTAGCCTCTCTACAATATTTTTAGTAGAACCTATATATAGTTTATTATCCTTAAGACTTTTTAGTATATACATGTAGAACATAATTCAAAAACTCGTTATGGTGTGGGGGTATAACTTCGCTATAAATAATAAGAAAATTTCATCACAAGTTCAGTTTATAGAAATTTTCAAACAATTTCGCCACTAAAACCGGCCCCGTCCCTCCCGGAGTTTTAGTGTAAGCAATATTTTTTTCATCCGCGCCATCATGGGCTTGCCCTGAGCTTGCCGAAGGGTCGAAATCGCCGGAAATTTTTCCTTCATTTTGCGCGTATCCAAAATCAATCACCAGCGCTCCCTCTTTCAAATCTTTAGCCGAGAATAAATTCGGATGCCCCGCCCCGCTAATTATCACGTCCGCCTCTTTCAAATTCGGGTGGAAATTTTTAACCGAACTATCATAAATTGTCACTTCTCCCGCCCGATTCTGCAACCAAAACCCCACCGGCTTCCCGATTAAAAATCCCGCCCCGATCAAAATGAATTTAAGTTCCCTAAGCGATTTGCCATTGGCAATTTGTGACTTCAAAATCTCCTCGACCGTCTCCACCGCCGGCGGAGCTACTTTCCCCCGGCCGGTATAAAACGCCCCGAGCGCCTGCTCGCTCAGACAATCCACATCTTTCTCTTTCGGAATTGCGTTTAGCGCGTAATGCCGACTGATGTGTTCTGGAAGCGGCAACTGCACCAAAAAACCTCCGCAATTCTTCGGTCGCGAAAGCATCCCAATCTCTGCCCGCAAGTCGTCCGTCGTCGCCTTCTCCGGCGCCTTATAGAGCCGAAAATCTATCCCGAGCTCCTTCGCCACTTTTTCTTTCTGTTTCAAAAAATTCACCGAAGCCGGATCTTCGCCCACGAGCATCCCTCCCATAAATTTGTCCCTCCAACCTCCCGGCTTGGTTTTTAGCTCCTCGATAATCTGCCCCGAAATTTTTTTCCCATCTATAACCATCTTAATAATCTAAAGCTTATATACCTTTATGTAAACCCAATCCAAAAATAATTGAGAAATCAACCCTATCCCCAAAAACAAAACCGGCCTGAAAAATAACATTCCAAAAGCGATAACCAAAACAATTTTCCAATTTTTATGAATCGGATGGGTTTTAAACGGATTCCGTCGCGGATGATAAATTGGTCGCGATGCCAAGTGGTCCAAATCAATCAACCCCGCCGATAAAATCAAAATAAAATCTAAGGGAGTAACTTGAACTAAACCCAATTTACCGGTCAATAAATAAATCCCGGAATCAACCGCCACGTGAATCGGAATAATCATTAGTAATCCAACGGAAATTTAGCGCAAAGATTTCGCACTTCCGTAGAAACATCTTTTTTCTCCAAAAGCACCTCCGCGATTAATTTCGCCACTAGCTTCATCTCGCCTTCCTTCATCCCCCGTGTAGTAAGTGCCGGTGTCCCCATCCTAATTCCCGATGGATCCATCGGCTTTCGCGCATCATAAGGAATAGTATTTTTGTTCACAATAATTCCATTCTTCTCAAGTTGATCGCTCGCCTCCGCGCCAGAAATCCCTTCTCGCCCTGAGCTTGCCTGTAGTGAGCTTGCCGAATGGGTTGAACTAGCCACGTCCACTAGAATCAAATGAGTTTCCGTTCCACCTGCCACCAACCTGAAACCAAAATTTTTAAGTTCAGCCGCTAAAGTTTTCGCGTTCAGAACAATCTGCTTGGCGTATTCCTTAAATTCCGGCCGCGCCGCCTCCTCCATCACCACCCCAATCGCCGCAATCTGATTCGCATGCGGTCCGCCTTGCAATCCCGGAAAAACCGCCTTATCAATCGCCTTCACAATATCCACCCCCGCGCGATTGGCAATTTCAGATTTGCGATTCGAAAAAATCACTCCCGCCCTCGGGCCTCTCAAAGTTTTATGTGCCGTTGTCATTATCACATCCGCATATTTAAACGGCGTTGGGTACACTCCTCCTGCCACCAGTCCCGCAAAGTGCGACATATCCACCATCAAATACGCCCCCACCTCATCACAAATTTTTCTAAATTTCTCAAAATCAATTATCTTCGGATACGCCGTATACCCCGCCACAATAATTTTCGGCTTATTCTCAACCGCCAGTCGGCGGATATCGTCGTAGTCCAACTCCTCCGTTTCCTTGTTTAAAGTGTACGGCGTCGAAACCCACGCTTTCGCGGTGAAACTCACTTTGTGTCCGTGTGTTAAGTGTCCACCCATATCCAGCTGCAACCCCATAATCTTTTCGCCGAGCGGCACGAGCGCCACATAAATCGCCAAGTTCGCCGGCGATCCGGAATACGGCTGGACATTTACTCCCCAATCTTCCTCCTTTAAACCAAAAGCTTTCAGCGACCTCTCTTTAGTCAAAATCTCAAGCTCGTCCACAAATTCATTCCCGCCGTAGTACCTCGCCTTTGGATATCCTTCGCAATATTTATTATTAAAAACCGACCCCAATGCCTTATGGACATCGAGGGACGCAAAATTCTCCGACGGAATTAAATTTATCGTCTCATTCTGCCGCTTTATTTCCGCCTTAATTAAATTTTCGATTTCTTTATCTTTCATCAGCTATGATACAAATATACTAATTTTACAAATGATACTAATCATACAAATTTAACTTTTTTATCGGTATCAATTCTTATAATTCTAGCAGGCTTAATATATTTATCCCTAAAATTAACCAATAAACCTAATTTTACTCTTAAAGATTGTAAATACCTCTACGTTTGAAAATAATCTTCCTTAGTTACCAACCTTTTAGCTTTTATCTCTAAAATAACCCTATCATCAATCATAAAATCGACTATATTTCCGCTTTCTCCAACTCGCAACTCTCTGACGTAAGGCAACCTTAAGTCTTTTAGCCTCCTTTCAATCTCATCCCCATACTGTTTTTCTCTTGAGTATCTTACTAAATCATTATGAACACTAAAACATATTCCAGTTATCAAATAAGAAAGTTTAGGATAAATTATCTTATTAGTATTATTCGCATCATTAGCACGCATTCGTATATTGGTATCACGCTTGAGTCACCTCCCAATCCTTATGCATCTGCGGAATCATCATCTGGGGGTTCCACTCTCTTTTCAAAACATCCAAGTTCTGCGAAACCTGATATTTTCCTCCTTCGCCCACGTAGTCAATTTCTTTTTTCTGAAGCGGCGCCACCTCATAAAAAACCATCTGCGCAATCCGGCGCCCGACAACTAAAGGGATTGAAAAATGTTGCGAGTTGTTTGTTACCTCCATCGTCCACCGATTAAAATATCCGATATCCCCCCACCCCGCATCTTTGCAAACCTCCACAAAATTCCTCCCCATCGAGGACCGCGCGTACATTTTCGCCACGCAAATATCTCGTCCACCAATAAATTCCTGTGTGTGCGCCAAAATCGTCTCCCCCGGTTCAAGCACAACCACTTTCGCTCCATCTGGAATATTTCTAAGCTCCACTCCCCAATCTTTCCTAAGCTCCCCCGCTAATTGTGCCTGAAAAGGCCCCGACCAAACTGTTTTAGTCGAAACTTCGTCATAAAGGTTATGAATTGTGTGCCTTCCTTTAGGAGCTTTTTCTCTCCAAAACCACTCCCCCAAAGTCACGTCATAACTCGTAGTTTTGAGATTTTTCTCATTAAAGGGATCAATCACAATCGTCCCCTTCTTCATATGTTCCTTAATCTGATCTTGCGATAAAAGCATGAGATTAGTTTATCGGGTCTTTAATCACAAAACAAGTCTCAAAGATACCCAAAATGTCGAAAAGTGGTGGATTGCTAAAATAATGTACTTGGTATAATTAAGTTCCATGGCTAAAGTCAAACTCTCCACCTCGGTTTCAGAATTCCAAAATTTCATAAAACAGGTCTACGGCCCTAAAAATAACCGCCACTACAGCGTCTGGGATACTCTCTCTAATATAGAACGCTTTGCTATGCGCAGCTTAAAAGGCATCCGCAAACACGATACCGCCAAAACCAAGCTTAACCTCTTAATCACATTAAGTTGGTTTATGTCTTTCCTAAACCAACTCCACATTAATCTTGAAGAAAAAACTTGGGAGAGATTTCCCTACCTTTGTTCTTATTGTGCTTCCAGTCCTTGTGTTTGTAAAAAAATAAAAGTTAAAACCAGAAGAAAACCAAAAATCAACAATCAACTAAAACCTAAAACTCTGCACGGATTCCAAGAAATGTTTCAGAAAATTTACCCAAAAGAAAGCCGCACCCTAGAACACGCCGGCATCCACCTAGCCGAAGAAATGGGAGAATTGTCTGAAGCCTTTCACGTCTTCCAAAACAACCACTCCGATCAAAGTTTTGACCAAGTCATTTTAGAATCAGCCGACTTTTTATCTTGCGCCATTGGAGTAGCTAATTCTTCAAAAATCGAAATAGCCCAAGAACTTTCGAAGATGTACAAAAAAGGTTGTCATGTCTGTCACAAAACTCCCTGCTTTTGTACCTTCGAAGAAACCTCTCAATTCAAATCATAAAGAAGTGAACAGACAAAATACTCGCCAAGGGAGGTATACGGGAATTGCACCCGTGCTAAGAGAGCCACAATCTCTTGTGCTGCTGCTACACCAATACCTCCATCTAAATCAGCTTCATAGTAAAAAATGCGAGCTTCCGCGTCAAATTAGCCGCCAATTTAAAACTGTGCTACAATAAACCTATGCTGCTCTAGAGGCAGCTTTTTATATGATTCCTAGCGAATTCTATACTTATCTAGCTATTTATTTCTCAACTATCCTGATCGGCAATGCCGCCGCTTTCTCAACTTTCCTCTTGGCCTTCCTCGGCCGCTTCGGCCACTGGGGCATGCTCTACGTAATTTTAACTGTCCTTGCAGCTGATATCAGCGCCGACAACCTTTGGTACTTTTCCGGCCGCTGGCTTCATAACACTAAGTTTGGAAACTTCATTAAAAACCATCTCCCCCACCACGATCTAATTTACAAACACATCCACGAAGACAACCTCAAATGGCTCTACCTTTCAAAGTTCGTCTCCTCGACCAGCGCCCCTTTTCTTTTTTTGGTCGGATGGACTCAATCAGTCAGTTTCAAAAAATTTTTCCGCATCAGTCTGAAAACTATTGTTGTGTGGCTGGGATTAATGATCACCTCAACCACTGCTATCGGTCTTGGGCTTCTTCCCCTCCAGTCAATCAAACTCTTTAAGAATTTAGAAGTAACTATTATAATAGTTGTTATTCTTTTCATCGCTTTCGAGTTTCTCTTAAAATACCTAAGCAAAAAATCAATTATAAAAAACCTCCTCAAGGGACTGGGAGCCTGGAGTAGTAATGGCCACGACACCGAAAACACATTGACAAAATAGCAGCCAACCTGATAAATTACGAAAAGTTGGCCTAGAACTTTGGCACGTCGCTAAAGTCGACCACTGGCCAAGAACAGTTCTTTTTACAAGGAGTAGACCATGACAACGAGTGCGCTCGACATGGCATGCAAGGACATTGTAGATCTCTATAATATTGTCTGCCACGAAATTAAGTGGCTCGACAAATACTACAATGTCAAACCCGAAAACCCCAAAAACGAGGCGCTTCAGGGAGAATCTCGAGGGTTGATCGTTGGTATCACCAAAGTTCGACATGGACCAACCCAAGTTATAAAAATCGCCCTCGTTTTCACGAGAACTGGTCTAGAAATTTGGAAAACATATCCCGACTCCGACATAGAAAGAGCCTGCGAACCTCTTCCGAATGATTGGCTCAGATACATGAAAGGAAGATTGGGTAATGACGCGCTCTCTGTAGCCAATGAATTCATCCGCCTATTGCCTCAACCTTCAGGTCGATACGCCAAAGAGATCGTGAAGGAAGGCCTGAGAACTGCAATCGCAGATGCCATTAGGAGCAAAACCAAAGCCATCGACGCCCTGACTAAAACCATCTGCGACATCGCCTAAGATTCAATCTCACCAAGAGAACATCGCCCCCCGAAGCTTTTCAGCTTCGGGGGCTTGCATTTTTTTACCTCGCAGTCTATTATTCTTCTAATTCATAATTCAATTAAACTATGCCTATAACAGAATCCGCCAAAAAAGCCCTGCGCCAGAATATCACGCGGCGCAAGCGAAATCTAAAAAAGAAAGAGGTTTATAAAAAAGATATCAAAGAATTCAAGAAAGCCCTTACTGAAAAAGATGCCGCAAAAACCAAAGCAGCCCTCTCAAAAGCTTACAAATCTCTCGATAAAGCCGCAAAAGCCGGCGTCATTAAAAAAAATAAGGCCAGCCGTCTCAAATCCCGACTCTCAAAATTGATAGCTAAAAAATAACGTCTCGGACGTTGTTTTTTTACTTCAGCGCTAGATCAACCAGAACTTCTTCGTATTCTATCTTTCCCGACTTCACCATCAAATCATATCGGGCTAAATCTTGAAGTTTATCGGGTAGTTGATACGCCAATATATTAAAAATCTTTGCCGGCGGCTCATTTAATCCAAAAACTTTTTCTAACGCCCAAAGCCGAGCCGCCACATCCCGCGACTTGAAACCCAAAATCAACCCCCAAAAATTTGGTGCTTGCTCCACTCCCAAATCCTCTAAGTCTTTAATCTGAATTTCCCGACTAAGCCCTGAGCCTGCTTGCCCTGAGCTTTGTCGAAGGGCCGAAGGAGCTTGCCCTGAGCCTGTCGAAGGGCCACCCAAAAACTGAATTTTATCCAACTCCGTAACCAACCGCCAAGTATCGCCCTCATAAACTTGAGCTAAAAATCTCACCCCATCCGGCGAAATATTTATTTCCCGCTTTTTAACTTCACCTCGCACAAAACTTTCCCACTCCTTGCCCTTCAAAACTTCAAATTCTTGGGCTAAAACCGGCACGCCCTGAGCTTGCCTGTAGTGAGCTTGCCGAATCTGTCGAACGGGTTTCTTCAACAAAAAATCCAACGCCTTCACCGGTTTATCTTTCTCCGAAATCAAAACGGTAATACTTTTGTTATCAACGACTTCCTGTAAAACTCTCTTCAATTCTTTTATCTTGCCGTCTGCCGCTTCAAAACTATTCTCCAAAACAGCCATCTTTGCCGACTGAAAAAGCGACTGATTTTTCAAAAAATCCAGGAACATTTCAAAATCCCCCTCAATTGATAGGTCATAAGTTCCAAGTCCTAAGTTAGAATGTCGTTTTTGAAACTCCGCCACAATCTCCCGCTTCTTAGCTTCTCGTCGGTAGTCGTCTGGGCCATATAAAAATATAACCATATTGCAAAACTATGTTATCACCTCAAATAAGATAATGCCACAACTCGCCCTGAGCGAAGCCGAAGGGTCGTCCAGACCGCATAGAAAAATAATCATTATTTTTACTGTATCAGCTTTTGGCAAACGGGGCAAAAGTGCGCTGATCTCTGCCCGACTTCAATCCTGTGTATCAAGTGCCCCTTGGCGCATTTCTCTCCGTGTCTTTGATACGTCAAAATCACGTTTCCATAATTCCCTTTTTTACCGTAAGTGTCTCTAAAATCATCGCTGCTCGTCCCTCTCATCTTAATTCCTTTTTCCAAAATCTTTTTCATCGCCGCGTAAATTACTTTAATCTGCAGCTCTTTTAGTTTTTCGACACGGCTAAGTGGATGAATTTTCGCCGTATACAAAATCTCATCCGAATAAATATTCCCAATTCCAACCACAAATTTCTGATCCATCAACACCTGCTTTATATTTCCTTTTTTATTTTTAAATAAATCTCTAAAATCTTTGTAACTTATCTCAAGCGCCTCCGGCCCTAAATCCTTCAAATCCGGCAAATTCAAAATTTTATCTTTCGGTCCGCATAAAACTTTTGCAAACCTCCGCATATCCGAAAGCGCGAGCATCGGATATTGTTTTGAGTCTAAAAAGAAAATCAGCCGAATAAACCCATTTTTCGGATCCCTCATTTCTTTAGAGCTTCCCACGGGCACCCATTTACCATTTGCATTTTGCCATTTCCCCGCCAACAAGTGCCCAGTCATCTTCAAGTGAATCAAA
>JAKALK010000023.1 GCA_021813155.1 bacterium | reverse complement strand
CCCTTAAATCTTCTCTCGGAGTCAACGTGCTTCCCAATAAACCCAACAACTTCAAAATACTTGATGCTGCCTCGGAAGTCCGTGTTACAAGAACGTCAGTAAATAAAACAACTGACGAAAAAGGCAGCTTTAGTGTTTTTGGAGAAGCAGAATTAAGAGCCATCGGTTTTCAAGAAAAAGATCTCCAATCTTTTCTTTTAACATTGGCCGAGAAAGATAACCCGAGTAAAATCTTTAAAACCTTAAACCTTACTTATGGGGAAGTTAAAACTAATTTCGACAAAGGGGAGTTGAGTTTCAGTGTCAAAGCAACTGGGGTTTTAACTGAAAACTTCGATCAGGATAGTTTCAAATCTCAAATTTCTGGAAAAAACATTGATTTGGCAAGGCAAACCGTCCTAAAAATAAATGGTCTTTCAGACGCTAAAGTTTCCGTCTGGCCTTCTTGGGCTTCAAGTCTCCCTAAAGACACAACCCGAATCAAGATCTTAATAAACTAGCCAGATAAACTACCTATTTGGAGCCAGGTTTGACAAAGTTGGCCGAGTTGGCTTATAATTTTCGAACTGATTTTATTGCAAGAATGGGTTTAAATTCCGGGCACGAGCCTCCTCGTCAAGTTGGCCTCGTAAGGGAAGCCTTACCTGGCCTAGCTTTTAGAGTGGTTCTTGATTACAACCAAAGTGAAGTTTTAGCCTACCTAGGTGGTCGGCTTAAAATGAATCGTATCCGTGTCCTTCCCGGCGATAAAGTTATTGTTGAAGTTAGCCCCGACGGTCGGCGGGGGAGAATTGTGCGAAGACTTTAAGCAGTATGAAAGTTCGCTCTTCTGTTAAAAAAATTTGTAAAAATTGCAAAGTTATCAAGCGCGTGGGGCGAGTCTATATTATCTGCAAGAATCCCAAACACAAACAACGTCAGGGATAGATTTATTATATGAGGGTTATTGGAGTCAACATTCCAGACGACAAAAGAATTGAAATTGCCTTAACCTATCTATATGGTATTGGGCCGTCTTTAAGTCGCAAGATTTTGTCTAAGGCTAACGTTGATTTAAACAAACGCGCAAAAAGCCTAACTTCTGACGAGGTTAATCGCATTCAAAATATTATCGAGAAGGAATATTCTGTAGAAGGAGAGCTCCGCCAATTAATTAGGCGGAATATTCAACGCCTAAAAGATCTGCAAACATATCGAGGAACCCGCCACCTTAAACGTCTTCCAGTTAGGGGTCAACGAACCAAAACCAATTCGAGAAGTGTTCGGGGTAATGTGCGCAAGACTGCCGGTAGCGGTAAAAGAAAAGTTGAATTGAAATAAAATGGGAAAGAAAAAAGTCATTGTTCAATCAAACGAGGAGATTCTTAAGGAAAAAGAAGGCGTCGATTCTGCCGTGGCCAAAGCTCAGACTTCCAAGAAGGCTAAGAGGATTGATCGCGGAAGAGTCTATATTAAAACTTCTTTTAATAACACCGTAATTAGTGTCACTGATTCAAATGGGAGTGTTTTAGCTTGGGTTTCAGCCGGCTCTCTGGGCTTTTCTGGTCCTAAAAAAGCTACCCCCTTTGCTTCCTCGAAGATTATTGCTGCCTTAGCCGAAAAACTTAAAGTTACTGGCCCAAGCGACATCGATGTAATTGTAAGGGGTGCTGGAGGAGGTCGCGACTCAGCCATTCGATCACTTGTTAACCACGGGTTTAATATTCTCTCAATTAAAGATGTTACGCCCATTCCTCATAACGGACCTCGACCGCCCAAACCGCGCCGAGTCTAAAATGATGACAAAATTTTAAAAGCCTATTATAATTCCCAAGTATTTTTATCCTTTTATAAATGATTAAACCTAAGGAAAAAAAAGAAAGATCTCTCGGCGAGAGACTTCATATCAAAGGAGAGCGTTGTAACTCTCCTAAGTGTGCTGCGGTTCGTAAGCCTTATCGGGCTGGCGTTCACGGTCCATCAGGACGCAGGAAAAGTTTATCAGATTTTGGTCGGCAGCTTGCAGAGAAGCAGAAATTCAAAGTTAGCTATGGATTAAAAGAAAGAAACTTACGCCATCTTTTTAAGATCGCCAAAAAAGCTACCGGTTCCACTGCCACTCGGCTTTTAGCTCTTATTGAAAAACGCCTCGATAATACTGTTTTTAGATTTGGATTTGCTCCATCTCGGTTTGCCGCTCGCCAGCTCATCGTTCAGGGTCATATTTTGGTCAATCGTAAACGGGCTAGGTCGCCTGGCCTTCAGGTTAAAACCGGCGATCTGATTAGTTTTCGAGAAGAATCAAAAAAGACTAAAGCTTTTAAGGATTTAAGCGATTCTTTAAAAAAATTCGAAACTCCAGCCTGGCTCTCGATTGATAAAGAAAAAATTGAGGGGAGGGTTTTGAGCGAGCCAGAAACCAATCCACCTTTTGAAATTAATCTTTTGGTCGAGTCGTTCTCTAAATAACAAAGTAAAAATTTAAAAACATGTATTGGGGATATTTAAGTAAAACTGCCTCCATAAAAACTGTTTCTGAAGAAGCAAAAAAGGGCATTTTTGAAATTGATGGCCTCTTTGCTGGCTATGGGTTAACTATCGGCAATGCCCTAAGACGGGTTCTCCTGTCGTCTTTGCCGGGCGCGGCAGTTACCCAAGTCAAGATAAAGAACGTTGCTCACGAATTCTCTACTTTGCCCGGCTTGAAAGAGGACATTGTTGAATTGTCTCTAAATTTCAAAAAGCTAAAGTTTCACATGACCGTTGACGAACCCCAGTTTTTAACCCTTAAGGCTAAAGGAGAAACTATTATCACAGCCGGCGACATTAAAACTACTACTGAAGTTCAAGTTCTAAACCCGGAGGAAATAATTGCAACCTTAACCGACAAAAATGCTGAATTTGAAGCTGAAATTAAAGTTGAAAGAGGACTCGGTTATTCAGCAGTTGAATCTCGCAAGGAAGAAAAATTATCGATTGGCACCATCGCTATCGATGCTTTTTTCTCGCCTGTTACTAATGTAAGCTATGGCATTGAGAATATGCGTGTTGGTGAAAGAACCGATTATAACCGCCTAACAATCGAGATAGACACCGACGGCACGATTAGTCCTTCTTCTGCGCTCCACAAGGCTTCTAATATTCTCACTGATCATTTTAAGACTATTTCTGGAGTAGCCATTCAAGAATTTGACGTAATTCCAGAAAAAGAAACGAAGCCTAAAAAGAAATCTTCAAGTAAAGAAAAAGCAAATTAATATAACTAATGCGCCATCTGAAGAAAGGAAAAAAATTCAACCGGAAAAAAGGGGAGCGGGCAGTTTTTCTTAGAAACCTCTCTAATAATCTTATAAGACGTGGCAAGATCGAGACCACCGAAACCCGCGCGAAAGCCATCAGGCCAACTGTCGAGAAATTGGTCACTTTAGCTAAGAAACAAAATCTAGCCAGTCGCCGTCTATTATTTTCAAGAACACGCGACCGCAAAATAAGCCAGAAACTTTTTGAAGAAATTGCTCCTCGCTAC
Source organism: bacterium (assembly GCA_021813155.1). Lineage (GTDB taxonomy): Bacteria > Patescibacteriota > Minisyncoccia > UBA6257 > 2-01-FULL-56-20 > VMFW01. The sequence goes on along the minus strand of JAKALK010000023.1, from coordinate 8,720 downwards.
ATTGACCGCAACGGAGGCTATTTAAAAATTATTAAGTCGGGTAAATTTAGAAAGAGAGATGGAGCTCAAGTCTCTATAATTGAATTTGTTTAACCGCGCCATGGATTTTCATTTAGACGCTAAAGATCAAAAACTTGGACGACTATCCTCTCAAATAGCCCTGATTCTTCAAGGTAAAAAGAGCGTTAGTTATAATCCTCGTCTCGTCGGCCAAGATCGAGTAATTCTAAAAAACTACGCCAAGATTGCTTTAACCGGGCGCAAGCTTCGAGATAAAGTTTATTATCGCCACACAGGCTACGTCGGGCATCTTAAAGAAACAACTCTGGAACAAGCCTTAGCTCGTGATCCTAAAAGAGCCATACGAGAAACCGTAAGGAAAATGCTACCCAAAAACTTTCTAAATTCTAAAAGACTAAAAAACCTTATTTTTGTTGATTAATTTATGCCTACATCCAAAATCCAAACCCATCCAAAATCACCCCACACTCTTCACCCCCATCACCCTAAAAGTGACAAATACTACGAGGGAGTTGGTCGAAGAAAAACTTCGATCGCTAGAGTAAGAGTAACTCCTGGAAAAGATAAGACCGTCGTTAATGGAGAAGACATTAAGAATTATTTGCAGCTTCCAATTTTGACAGAAAAAGCGCTCGAACCGCTCGCTGCACTAAAGATTAACGACAAATTTGGTATTAGTGTTAAAGTGAAAGGCGGGGGTATTCATGCTCAGTCTGAGGCTATTCGACATGGATTATCTAGGGCCCTCATACTTATTAACCCTGACTACAAAAAAAGACTGAGAACTGCGGGCTTTTTAACTCGGGATCCTAGAATGGTGGAGCGCAAAAAGTACGGCCTTAAAAAAGCCAGAAGAGCGCCCCAGTGGCAGAAGCGATAGTTTCTGGCATTGTGGCTGCGGGGGGCTAGAGGGAAACTCATCATCTCATATCTTTAAGTGGCTAAAGCAGCTCTAATCTTAATAGGCGTTATCTTTGCCGCTAATTTGATCGGTGGTATTTATAACTGGTACATAAAATACCCCTGGTTCGACATTCCAATACATATTTTAGGTGGCGCCTGGGTAGCATTGATGTTTGGCTATATCTTTTCAAAGTATTGGAAGCTCGATAAAAACATCCACTCTGTTTTCTTGTATGTTTTATTTATTACTGGTTGCGTAGCTCTTATTGGAATTTTCTGGGAGTTTTTTGAATTTGGCCGTGATTATTTTGTTTCAAGCTATAACCCATCGTATGTTCTCTCTACCCTAAGTGATACTTTAGGCGATCTTCTTAATGATCTTATCGGAGGCGCAATTAGCTCGTCTTTTGTTTGGATGTGGCTCCGAAAACACGCCATCAAAGAAACCTGTCAAGCTTAAAAGTGGATAACAAGGGGGAAAATCCACCCATTTTCTTGCTATATTTTTAGGGAAGCCAGTATAAAGCAACCACACAAAACCCATTTTGCTTGGCACTTTATCATTCCTACCTCTCCATTTTTCTTACTGTGTGCTAATATGAAATTGGAATCACGCCGAGATTCCGGATCAAACAATCTAATCAGGGAGGGCGAAAGTATCTTGATTCGCTGGTTCGTCCAGGATATCAAAATTGAGCCCACCCACCTCGGGTTACCCCGGGATAATCGAAGGCGGGATTCCTCGTAGTTGGCCTCGTGGCCAATTACGGCTTTTTACGAGCTCTAAAGATATTTTGAATTTGATTAACTACCCGTTCTCGGTAGTTTTTGTTTTTTAAGATAGTAACTAAAGTTGGCACCACGGAGATAAAGAGAATAAAAAGTACGATTGGCAAAACAAAATATTCTATATTTGGAATCACACTTCCCAAGTAAAATCCGATTGTTATCAACCCAAAAGTCCACAAGGCACCACCGGCGATGTTATAGATTACAAAACGTGGGTAATTCATCTTGCCAACCCCAGCTAAAATTGGAGCTAGTGTTCTTATTATTGGCATAAATCTAGCTAGGATGATTGTTTTACCCCCGTGTCTTTCATAAAAATGTCTAGCTCTTTCCAAGTGATCTTGATGAAATAATATTGAGTCGTTCTTTTTAAATATAGCTGGCCCTATCTTTCGGCCCAAGGTGTAGCCTACTGTATCGCCTAAAACTGCCGCCGAGAAAGTGATTGCTATTAACAACCAATAATTAAACAATCCCTTATAAGCCAAAAAGCCGGCTGTGAAAAGCATAGTGTCTCCTGGCAGAAAAAATCCTAATAAAATTCCCGATTCGGCGAAAGCTATCAGAAAGATCCCTAGGTAACCAACTGCTTCAATAATCAAAGGAATATTAAACATACTTTGGTCGGGCTGCCGGGAATCGAACCCGGTCTACACCCACCCCAAGGGTGCGTACTACCGGTATACTACAGCCCGTTAGAAATACAGGAGGATTTTACTTAAAAAACAGGAGAAACAAGCCTCCATTTATTATTACGCAAAGCGAGACAAAAACGAAATTAGCCCTTTCGGCTAAGGTTTTTTATACACCTCACACAAGCCAGCACGCGTCTCCCCGTTGGTAGTTTTACCTTCTGCAAATTAGGATATTTTCTGGAACGGTTAACGGGGTTATAGTGACCACGAAGTAGCTTTCGCTTCCCCATAATCGCTGATCCCTTTCCGCAAATTGCACACTGTCTCATAGTAATATTTTAAGTTCTAGTAATTTAGCAAATTACTAGAACTTAATCAAGGGTTTCTTTTAGAACTCTATCAGACCCACATCTTAGCCAACCGTGTCCTACTCCGCTTTTATTTTGAGCTTCTTAGATTTTTTCCTGTTCAACTTAGGCAGATGGACTGATAAAATTCCGTTCTTAAAGGTTACTTTGGACTCCTCTGGATCCACTTCCTGGGGAAGGATGATTGATCTTGAAAACTTTCCCCAGTAACACTCTTGGTAAATATAATCCTCGTCCTTTACCTGTTTTTCTCTCCTTCGGCGGCCGATAATAGTTACTGAATCTGTCGTAACGTTTATATCTAAATCCTCTGGGCCTACTCCGGCTACTGCCGACTCAATCACTATTTCAGTTGGAGTTTGATAAACGTCGATGGTCAGTTGCCCTTCTGGCTCAGATTCGTCATCTAGTACTTTCTTAAGACTAAACCTTGTTGCTCGCCCAGCAACCGTACTCGCTTTTGCCAAATCAACTTCTGGCTCATCCATCTCTTCTTTGTCTTCAAAAAACTTTTCCTCTGTATTCTCCATTTTATTTTTAAATCCAAGACTCTTTGTTTTGTGCTTGTCTTGAATAATTTATAATGACCTTGTTTTTAATTTTTCAAAATCTGCTATCACTAAAAACCCTACTGCTACCAAGAGAACAACCGTATAAATTCTATCGTCAAACGTAATTATAAGATAATTAAAAAGCGCATGCAACACAGTGGCTATAATAATCCCTGTAAATAGATACCTCTTAGCTTCGAAGCGACGAATGCTTTGAGCCCAATAATAGCCGACTATTCCAGAAGCTAGGGCATGAAGTAAAGTTGCTCCTACAAACCTTAAGGATATTGCCTTTAAGGCGCTGCCTAAACCTCCGATATTACTCCAGGCATCTTGGCTAAGGATTTGTTGTGCAATTGCGAAATTTTCTACCGTGGCAAACCCGAGTGCCGCAACTACCATATAAATCATGGCATCCACCGGCTCGTCGAAGTTTGCATTTCGATGTACTGCCAAATAAGCCGCTCCAAATTTTAGCACCTCCTCTATAAATGCAAGTAATGTCACCATTATTATTCCTTGAATAAGAGATAAGCTGCCGACTGCCCGATCTAGACTTACATTGCATGACTTGAAAGGAAATAAATTAGTGAAAGATAAACACTGGGCTAAATAGGCCACTAGCGTTACCAAAATCCCAGCAGTGAAAACGTAAATAATTAACTTCCTCGGCTCCGGGTGCAAATCCTCTTTTAAATAAAACACAATCCAGGCAAATCCAGGTAAAAGTCCTAAAATAATCGCAAGCAGAGTCATTTGAACGAATTATAACGTATTACCATTCCTGAACCATTAGTAACTCATTCGGCCGAAATTTCTGATAAATTTCCTCGGTCACGTAAGGCATAAAAGGATGGAGCATCTTTAATGACTCAAGTAAAATTTCCTCTAGTACCGCGTAAGCCACCGCCGCTTCTGCCGCATTCTCGCTTGCGAGTCGCTTCTTTGATTGTTCAATAATCTTATCCGCAAAAGTGTGCCAGAAATAGTGATACAAAACCTCGCCTGCTAAATGGAATTCAAATTTTTCCAAGTGTTTCGTCACTCGAGTTTTGATTTTTTTAAGCTCAACTAGATGTTTCTTGTCCGCTGCGGTAAATTTTGGCTTAATCTTCAAAAACTCTGTCTTATGATTCATCAAAATAAACCGTGACGCATTCCAAATCTTCGTGGCAAAATTTCTATATCCCCTGATTTTATCTTCTGAAATTACGATGTCGTTGCCAGCAGTATTTCCCACAATAAGAGCCATTCTGACCGCATCCGTACCGTAAGTGTCTGCCACGCCCAACGGATCAATCACATTTCCTTTTGATTTCGACATTTTCTGCCTATCTTTGTCGCGCACCAATCCGTGCAGATAAACATCTTTAAATGGCACCTTGCCGGTGCGGTATAGTCCAAGCATCACCATCCTTGCCACCCAGAAAAACAAAATATCGTATCCCGTCTCCATCACATCCGTCGGATAATAAGTCTTAAAATCTTTAGGGTTTTTCATTAACGTAGCAAATGGCCACTGCCCCGACGAAAACCACGTATCAAAAACATCCGGGTCTTGTTCATATAAATCCCCGCCGCACTTTTCGCATTTTTTGGCGATATCCAAACCAATCACTCCTGCGTTTCTTAATCTCGGCCCATTCATTATTTCTTCGTGAGTCACATCCTTAATTATTTTTTTAAGCATCCTCAACGTTCCTCCATGAGAAATAATGACGATATTTTTATGATGATGGTTATTTCTATGAATTTTAAATGCTTCCCGGACCCTATTCTCTACCTCTCCCCAGCTCTCTCCTTTATCTGGTTTTAAGTTCTCATCTTTATACCAATCACTTGGATTAGTAAAAAGCCCCTCCGCTTCCTCGAAAGTTTTCCCTTCAAGCTCTCCCCAATGTCTTTCCCTAAACGCATTATCAAAAACAATTTCCGCGCCTATTTCTTTAGAAATTATTTCCGCCGTTTGCTTAGCTCTTAATAAATCTGAACTTATTATCAAATCAATCCCTAAATCTTTCAATGAACGTGCTGCTTCCTTAGCCTGGTTTATGCCGGTCTCATTTAAAGGTGCATTCATTTCACCTCCTCCGTCTATTATTAAATTTTTGTTTGAATCTGTTTCTCCATGCCTCACCAAAAACCACTTAGACTTCACTTTTAGGTTTATTTTCACATCTCCGCATTTCAAACAAAACCACGCCGGGATTCTAATGCCCCAAACAATCTGCCGGGAAATATTCCAGTCTCGGATATTTTTCAACCAGTGCCAATAAACTTTCTCCGATCGTTTCGGGTGGATTTTTACTTTTCCCGTCTTTACCGCTTTCATCGCCGGCTCGGCAAGTGGTTTCATTTTTACGAACCACTGCGGACGGGGGAGTGGTTCAAGCGTATTCCCGCACTTATAACAAGTCGCTATCTGGTGTTTATAGTTCGCCTCCACTTTTTCTAAAATTCCAAATTCCTGCATCTTGGCGGCTATTTTCTCCCGTGCTTCGGCCACCTTCAACCCTTTAAATTCTCCAACTTCGCCGGTTAATTTCCCCGCCTCGTCAATAATAATTTTCGGCCCAGGAATTTCTTTTTTGTGCCTCTGCCAGATTTCAAAATCAGTCGCGTCGTGCGCCGGAGTCACTTTCACTACCCCCGTGCCGAATTTCGGATCCACCGCTTCGTCGCCCACGACTTTAAATTTTAATGGCCCCAAAATCCCTTTTGCCTCGATTTCTTTGCCAATGTATTTTGCGTAGCGTTTATCTTTAGGATTCACCGCTAGAGCGGTATCGCCGAACTTTGTCTCTGGGCGAACGGTCGCTAAAGTTAAAGGTCCGTATTTTATGTAATAGAGAGGATCTTCTCTCTCGACATACTTCACCTCCAAATCTGAAAGTGCCGTCCGGTGTTTCGGGCACCAATTGATTACTTTTAAGTCTCGGTAAACCAGGCCGTCTTTATAGAGCTTCTCAAACGTTTCATAAACCGTTTCAATAATTTTCGGATCCAGTGTGAAAGTTTCCCGCGACCAATCACAAGACGCACCGAGTTTCTTGGTTTGCTCGTACATTTTTTTCTTATTCTCCTGTGTAAAATCCCAAATCTCCTTATAAAGTTCTTCTCGCCCCATCGCAAATCTATTCCGCCCCTCTTTATCTAGTTTTTTGTCAAAAACCACCTGGGTTTCAAACCCCGCGTGATCCGCCCCGGGCAGCCAAAGCGTTTTCCTGCCTCGCATCCGCCAAAATCGAATCAGAATATCCTGCAAAGTCAGTCCCACCGCGTGCCCCATATGAAGCAGGCCATTGGCATTATTCGGCGGCATCATAATCGTAAACGGTTTGGCGCCCCTCGGCAGTTTTAAATTATCCGGATTAAAAAACCCCGATTTTTCCCAGAGTTTATAAATTCTTTCCTCCATTTCCGCATGATCATATCGCGGCTCTAAATCCTTTGTCATTTACTCCATTCTATTGGATTTCAAGGCTTAATTCTAGGCGCACAAAAAAACCGCCAGAGTGTCATCCTCTAAGACACTCGGCGGTGTGTTTCGGGATCCCTGCAGCAATAGGATCCCAAAGGGTCGAAAGAGCCAAGACTGCTTCTTGCGTACAATCCCCGCTAGGTCATGTCGACATTTTCGCAGCCTAACTCTTAACAGCCCATTTTTCTTTAGCAGTCCCGTATCCCCGATGAAGATACAACTACGGGACTGCCCCGAAAGGAAGCAGCTCGGTTTTCCCTCCACCGAACATAAGTCGCTTCCTACTAAAACTTATGATAAGACTACTTTTTATAAAATCAAGGGCTATATTTCGAGGTTTCCGTTGGCTCGGAGAGGGTATTTTTTCTTGTGCAAATACGTCATATACCCTGCAGCCGCAATCATTACCGCATTGTCGGTGTTATATTTTTGATCTGCAACCCAAAAATTAAGTTTCGTTTTAGACGTTACTTTCTTAAGTGCCGTTCTTAGTGTTTTATTTGCTGCCACTCCACCCGAAAGCAAAACCGACTTTACTCCAAATTCTATCGCCGCCCGCATCGTTTTTTTGACCAATACCTCTATCGCCGCCGCTTGAAAAGATGCCGCCACATCAGTAGGGGAGTATTTTGGATGATCTCTCAAGTAATACAAAACAGATGTTTTCAATCCTGAAAAACTGAAGTCGTAATTTTTGTCGTGCATCATCGGCCTAGGAAACTCAATTGTTCCGTTCGGGTGTTTGCCCTGAACCTGTCGAAGGGCTAATTTTTCAATCTGAGGTCCACCGGGATAAGGGAATCGCAAAAGTCGCGCCACCTTGTCGTACGCTTCGCCGACTGCATCGTCTCTCGTTTCTCCGAGTTTTTTCCAAGTTTTAAAGTCTTTCACCAAAAGCAAAATTGTATGCCCGCCGCTAACTATAAGCGCCACCGCCGGAAAAATTCGTCTACTCTCTAACTTTTCACGCCTCGTGGTTTTTTTTGGTAGAAGAAAAGAGTATAAATGCCCCTCAAGATGATTAGCTCCCACAAGCGGTTTTTTATGCTTTTTTGAAAGCTCTTTTGAAAATGTGATTCCTGTCCAAAGTGCTGGTTCTAGTCCTGGTCCCACCGTCACTGAAATTAGGTCCACTTTCTTTATTATTTCTTCTCCGCTAATTTTTTTGAATAATATCGGCAGATTTTTCTGGTGTTCTCTTTTCGCTAAGTTCGGTACTACTCCTCCAAACGGTTCGTGAATTTTTACCTGCGATGCTACCAAATTTTTCAAAACCTTAAACTTCGGCGCTCGAACACTCTCCAATGCTTGCCCTGAGCCTGCCGAATGGGCTTCCACTAGAGCTATTCCAGTCTCGTCGCAACTTGTTTCAATACCCAATACCAGTCTTTTCATATAAAAAGCTTCTCTACTTCCTGAATTGAGTTAAAAACATAATCCGCTCGAGAGAAATTATGAACTTTTGTGTTTTCAGTTGGAATTGCTACACAGACGAGCCCAGCTCCTTTAACGGCCTCTACGCCAATCTCTGTATCTTCGATTGCTATTGTTTGTTCTGTCGGGATCCCAGTTTTTTCTTTTGCAATTATATAAACTTCTGGATCAGGTTTACGCCTGGTTACGTCTTCAAATGTCGTGAAGTAATCAAAAACATCTTCAAATCCGAATTTATGAATAAATATCTTAACGTTCTTTAGCTCATTGCCAGTCGCAATCGATAATTGCACGCCTCTCGCTTTCAAAAATTCAATTATTTCCTTTACTCCCGGCTTGAGCCGTATAAACGACCCGAACATTCGGTCGTATTCTTCGTTAATTTTTTGTCGCAGTGGTTCGATTATTAATTTTTCAAAACCCAATCGCTGCTGAAAAATTTTGGTGTAGTCGTACGAATGGCGCCCTAAAATTACTGCGCGATCCTCTTGAGTGAGACTGTATCCAAAAGCCGCAAAACCCCTCGCTCCAGCTTCGA
>JAKALK010000064.1 GCA_021813155.1 bacterium | reverse complement strand
CCACTCTTAGCTTCTTTAAATATTAGAGCTCACAGTCCGGATCAATACGCGGCAATTCGAGAGAGTTTAAATAATCCGGTTTTTAAAGACTTAATAAAAAGCGTGAGTTACGATGAAAACCAATCTGTGATTGATCGATTAACCAGCATTATTGACTATGTGAATAGGGGGGGGCTGGCGCTTACAATTGTGCTTGCAGTCATTGCTGGCTTAATTGTTTTTAATACAATCCGGTTGGCAATTTATTCCAACCGAGACGAAATAGGGGTAATGAGGGCAGTTGGGGCATCCAATGCGTTGGTGCGGGGACCATTTATGGTGGACGGTATTTTGGTAGGAATTTTAGCGGCAGTTTTGAGTGTTATTGTGGCTTTGCCGACAGCGAGTTTTATTTCCCCACACTTGGGCCGTTTTATATCAGGACTCAACATTTTCCATTATTTTTACTCAAGCTTGTTCTCAATTTTGGGTTTACAAATTCTTTTTGGGGCTGGAATAGGAGCCTTGTCGAGTTTTCTCGCAGTGAGGCGTTATCTTAAAAATTAATTTATGAAGAGTGAGGCTCGGATTTTTGAAGGATTAACCTTTGATGAGGCTTTTAAAAAGGCCCAACAGTCTTTAAAGAAGGATCAACTTAAGCCATCTGATTTTAGTGATGTTTATCCAGAAGGAGAAATTAGGGGGGATGAGGCGTACGTGCGCGATATGGAGGCGAAATTTGCTAAAGGCGAAGATAAGCAGCCAGAATCGATGGAGGTGCATAAACTGGCCACAATTTTTGAGGCGCTGGTTCACGAGCAAGCCGAGCTTGGCGATTGGTTGGGCGAGGATGTAATTACCATTAAGCCTTCTCGATTTGACGATGTTAAAAACGGAGTTGATGATGTGGTTGAATTTAGAGAAGGAGAGGCGGAGGCTTCTTATTTAGCCTTGGGTATAGATGTTACTTTCGGGGATGATTTTGAAAAAAAGTTTTCGAGAATAAAACAGGAAATCGATGCGGGGCATATGGGAGAAGTGAAATATTTTCATTCAGAACATACTGGTTTTAAAGGTAGACTTCAAAATGTCCCGCGGGTGGTGGTGGGAGCAGATGCTAAGGCGGTTAAAGAATTATGTGGGTTTTGGCTTGAGGGCGAGACTCAGAATTTATCTCGACATAGAATTCAATTTCAGATTTTAGAAGAAATCATTCTTCAAGCTAAGGCTTTTGAGGGCTATGCTTCTCGATCGGGCCAGCCTAAAATTGCTGAAGTCTATCGAAGAATGGGGGAGAAAGCGGAGAGAATCTACAGGGAAAAAAAGGCTATGACAGATTTAAGTGATTCAGGTGAGAGGGATTCTTTTTTTGATGCCTTGAAGTATTCCTTGAAGAGATTTCAAAATTAGATTTATCTATTGACAATTTCATTTTTTGTGCTATACTGTTAGGCAGTTTGCGGAAGATAAACGCAGTTCTACTTGGGTTTTGAGGGTCCCCAAGTAGATTGAAAACGCCCTCAAGAAGAGGAGTGGGAAATGTGGTTCCTAGTCATCGCTCTTGCCATTGTGTGCGTATGGCTGTTTTTGGATGTACGCAGTCACAGCAGGAGGCTGAGGTACTGCCGGAGTCAGATTCAACATCTCGAGACTAAACTCAGTGAGGCCAACCAGAAGGAGTTCGGGTTGGATGAAGCGCGCCGGGCGCTGAAGTTCCTCAATGAACCCGATCAGGCCAAGGCAGTGATGGCCGTTGTGGTCGGAATTCTCGGTTTTGAGAATTTGGTTTCGACCGAGGCCAATGATTGTATTACCGAGCTCGTTGAGGCCAACACTCGTATGGATGTTGACATCAGCCGTATGGAGGCGATGATTACGGCTCGCCGGCAGGATATCGCCAAGAACAAAAACGAAATCATCGGAACCCGTGACATCATCGCGATGTTCGGTGGTTCCGAAGAGGAAGCGTCAGCTACCACAACGTAGGCTTCTCTTCATTTCGATGTATTAAGGGGTCGGCACATCAATGTTGACCCCTTCTCGTTTTCATAGTTTTCTTCGTAAGTAGAGTTGAACTATACTAGGAGTGTAATAAAAGTCGGATTCGATTGTAGTAAGAAGATAGTTAACTTGTGAATCAAAACTCGGAAGATTTTTCGGATGAACAAATAGCGCGCTTGGTTCAAGGGGGTGATTTGGAAAAATTCGGCGTTTTAGTAGAGCGATATGAGGGGAAGATGAAGCGTTACGCTTCCCGATTTCTTTTTAGATATACAGATAAAGAGGATTTGGTTCAGGAAGTCTTTTTAAAAGTATTTGAGAATATCCAAGGATTTGATGCGGGTCGGAGTTTTTCGGCGTGGCTTTATAGGATTGCTCATAATGAATTTATTAATGCCATAAAGAAGAGAGAAAAGAACCCGCTACCCTTTTTTGATGCGGACACCCTTTTCCCACACCCAGTTGCAAAGGAGAGGGCCGACGACTCGATTAATGATAATCATCTCAGGGAGTCGCTAGATAAAATTTTAGGAGAGCTAGACACTAAATACCGAGAACCGGTGATTCTTCATTATTTCGAGGGAATGAGTTATAAGGAAATCGGGGAAATTCTAAAATTGCCGGTTGCAACGGTGGGAGTAAGAATAATGAGGGGGAAAGATATAGCAAAAAAACTTTTAGAGAGGTTAGGGTATGGACTTTAACCATGGATAATAAAAATTCACTAAAAGAAAAAATTCTCAAGGAGATAAAAAGCGGCAAGGTTAAAATGAAGCCGAAGTTTCATTTTGTATTAAGGGCAGGGCTTTGGATTTTAGGAATTA
>JAKALK010000022.1 GCA_021813155.1 bacterium | reverse complement strand
GCTGGTTCGTTATCGCGTTGACGGTATTCTGTTTGAGATTCTTAGAATCCCAAAAGCGATCCATGCAGCCCTTGTTGCCAGAATTAAGATTCTTTCAGGACTAAAGATTGATGAGCACTATAAGCCTCAGGACGGCCGTTTTCATTATCAAATTGTGAACCAAGTGATTGACGTTAGAGTTTCTATTCTGCCGGTTTTCTACGGAGAGAAGATTGTAATGAGACTTCTTGAGGCTACCCAAAAACCGCTTTCTCTTGAGGAATTAGGGATGCTACCGGAGACGGCAAGAGTTGTCAGTGAAAATTTAAAAAAGGCCTACGGAATGGTTTTAATTTGTGGCCCGACTGGGTCAGGAAAAACAACTACTCTCTATGCGCTGATGGATATTTTGAACAAGCCCCAGGTGAATATTGTGACGGTTGAGGATCCGATAGAATACAATATGCGTTATGTTAATCAGACCCAAATTAATACGCAGGCAGGGATTAGTTTCGCAAATGGCCTTAGGGCAATTTTGAGGCAGGATCCCAATATTATTATGGTGGGTGAGATCAGAGACGCTGAGACGGCTGGGATTGCGGTTCAAGCAGCTCTGACTGGACACTTGCTGCTTTCGTCTTTGCACACAAACGACGCGCCGACAGTAGTGCCAAGACTTTTTGATCTAGAGGTGCCACCTTTTTTGGTAATCTCAGTTCTAAACGTAATTGTAGCCCAGCGATTGGTGCGCAGGATTTGTCAGAGCTGCATCTATTCACGCGGGATAGATGATGAGATGGTGCGAGTGATTAAGCGCCAACTGGAAGAGGTTGGACTGAGCCCGGACTTAGTTAAACTGCCTAAAAATTTTTATCAGGGCAAGGGTTGTCCAAGTTGCAACAATACTGGTTACCGAGGGCGCTTGGGTATTTTTGAGGTTTTAGATGTTAGTGATAAGGTTAAGAAAATTATCATTAGTTCTGATTTTACTCTGGAGAAACTTAGGGGTGAGGCCAGGGAAATGGGAATGAGGACTATGTTTGAAGACGGCTTAAGGAAGGTAGAACTAGCAATGACGACAATTGATGAGGTGCTGAGGGTAATTCGGGAATAGGGTCTCATTCTGTATAATAGGGTGGTTTCTTGTTTGAGATGCGGTGGTTTATAATTTAAGAGTATGCTTTTTCATTATCTAGCGGCGGATAAAAATGGGAAGATGACGGAGGGAGATATTGAGGTGGATAGCTTCAGCCAGGCTCTCCAGTATTTGGCTGGGAGGGAGCTGAAGCCGGTTTCAGTCAAGCCAATTAAAGAAGCCGAAGGCAAGCAGATTCGCAGGGTGTTTGGGAAGATTAACTTAACCGACAAGATTTTTTTGACGCGCTACTTAGCTTTAATGCTCAAAGTAGGAACCGATCTTCTCTCGGCGATAGATATTTTAATTGCGGATTTCGACAAGCCAGCAATGAAGGCTTTTCTTTTAGAGGTTAGAGATGGCTTGGGCAGGGGGCAGCCTTTTCATTATACTTTTGCTCGGTACCCTAAGATTTTCTCGCCGGTTTTTATAAGTCTTATTAAGGCAGCGGAGACGTCTGGTAATTTACAGAAAACTTTCGAGGATTTAAGTATGTCCTTGGAGCGGGAAGCAGTTTTAAAGAACAGTATTAAGTCGGCGGCAATTTATCCGGTGATTTTGCTTCTTACATCGGTTTTTATTTTTATTTTCTTAGTGACTTTTGCGTTGCCTAAAATTGCTAAAATTTTTACCGAGAGTGGTATGAATCCTCCTTTCTTCTCGCGAGTAGTTTTTGGGATCGGTTTGTTTATTAATGCCCACACGGGGCTTTTTATTGGAGTTACTTTGGGGCTGCTCTTATTCTTGGCCTATTTCTTTTTCAAGAACAGAGTTGGCCGACGGATTGCTTTTAGGATGTTTAGCAAGTTGCCGCTTGTTAAGAAGGTTTATCGCGAGTTGGCGGTGCAGAGGTTTGCAGCGACGACTAGTTCGCTTATGAAAGCGGGGTTGCCGATTGTACAAACGATTAATATAGCGGCCGACACCGTTAATTTAGAAGAGTTTAAATTTGCGCTCAGGCGAGTGAGCGAAGAAGGGTTGGCAAAGGGACTTACGGTTAGCGAAGCTTTTAAGCGGGAGTCGGCTTTTCCGAAATTAGTGACGAATTTGATCGCGGTTTCTGAAAAAGCTGGACATCTTGAGGATGTTTTGGAAACCCTTTCAAATTTTTATGCCTCGCGGGTGGAAGCGGCTATTAAATCCCTCGTTTCTTTTCTTGAGCCATTACTCCTTCTTTTTATGGGGCTTTTGGTGGGAGTAGTAGCGCTTTCTATTATTGTGCCTATTTACCAACTAACCTCTAGCTTTTAGGGTTTCAAATTCCCCTTTGTCGGTTTTTGGTAAGCCCTTTTAGGTGATTTATAATAAAGGAAGACTTTGTGATGATGAAAAAACGAGACGGCATTACGTTAGTAGAAGTACTTTTGGTGGTAGCGATTTTGGCGATTTTAACCGCGATTTATATTCCAAATTATCTAAACCAGACTAAGCGACGAGAATTCGATTTAACGGTAGAAAAGATTGTTGCGGCCCTAAACCAGGCCCGTGATCACTCGGCAAGCTGGGACAAAAGTTCTCTTTGGGGAGTGGCTTTCGGGGGAAGGTATAAACCAGTTGAGGCTTCTTGTACTAACGCTTATTCCGACCAGCACTTTTTCGCTGTTTTCTATGACGGCAACGCTTCCCCGAAAGTCTACAATTATCCTTTCGACGGGATTCATAGGGATGAGTTTAGTTTTTTTCCTCTGCCTTCTTCGGTGCTATTCGATACGACAAGCACGTGGAATTGGGAGCCGAATCCTTATTGCTATAGTTATATTGCCTTTGATCCGATAAGTGGTCGGTTGTCGTATAGCGAGAATACAGATTTAGGTGTGGCAACAAGCAGCGTGAAGTTGATTATGAACGGCAATTCTGCGATTTCTTCCACGATCTCCGTTTCTTCTTTGGGTTTTGTGACTTACACCACTTCGTCAGATTATTAATTTGATGCTTATAATTAGTAAAAAGGGGCAGTCATTAATGGAGATTCTCATTGCGATTGCAATTGGGGTAATTATGATTGGAGTGGCGATTGCGGTGATTGCTCCGGCGCTCAAGATCAGGAGTGAGACTAACGAAGCTAAGATCGGAGCAGCTTTAGGAAGGGAGCTTTTGGAGAATTTTCGAGTTGTAGCAGAGAGTAATTGGCACAATGTTGATACCTTGGCGACCGGGACGAATAATACTTTTTATTTTACAACAACAACGAATTTATTTGTGTCGACTTCGGGACAAGAATTAATAGTAGTTGGGACCACAACTTATACCCGGTATTTCTATATTGAGGATGTTTGTCGTTCTGCTATTGATTATGTAAGCGGAGTGGCGCCGTGCAACGTTGGCGATAAAAACGATCCGTCTACAAAGAAAGTAACGGTAATTTTCAGGTGGCCAGATAGCGAGACTAGTACCTTTTCGACTTATGTGACGCGATTTAAGAATCAGATTTTTAGCCAGAGCGATTGGTCTGGAGGGCCTGATTTGTGGGGGCCAGTGACTGGCACGGTCTCGGGCTTTGCTACGTCTTCAAACATAAATTTTTCGAGTACCACCGGCTCGATCAAAATTTTGGACGTTGAGAGTCAATGATTAAAAAAATATCAAAGAATTCAATTATGGTTTTTCTTGTCTCGGCTGCTATTTTTGGGGGCGTATTTTTACTTATGGGGTGGTGGCAGACTGATGTTCCAGTAGCCAGAGCGGCTACGAATATTCAGGCCACGATAACCGATCACTGGGCGTGGAATGATATTCTTGGTTGGATTAACTTTTACGAAACTGGCGATGTTTGGGTGGGATCAAAGAGGTTGACGGGGCATGCCAGCTCTTCGGCTAGCGACATTGTCTTAAATTGTGATTTGATTTCCTGTTCAACTGTGGGCGACTGGAGGGTTAAAAATCGAGGTGACGGGTTGCTTTCAGGGTGGGCTTGGAATGATCTTATAGGGTGGATTAGTTTTTGCGGGACGACGAACGCAGCTAGCTCTTCGTCAGATTGCCCTTTAACCGCTTTTGACTATCAAGTGAATGTAACTGAATTGGTTTCTGAGCAGCCGCCAAGTGATTTTCACGAGTTTGCTTGGAATGACGTAGTTGGATGGATTGCTTTTAACTGCGACAAAGGGGGGATGGGTGGCGCTTATATATGTGATTCTTCGCCGTTCCGCGTAAGAACAGATTGGTACCCTACTTCGACTTATGGCTCTGTAGAATCGGCAATTTTTGACACTGGTATTCAGGGCGGAGCTCAATTCAATTCTGTGAGCGTTAAAGGATATGTGCCGGCGGGGACAGCGATATTTTTCCAGTTGGCCGGCAGCAACTCTTCCTCTGGCCCCTGGACTTTTATTGGTCCTGATGGAACTTCTAATACGTATTATTCATTCACTTACGAAATTAAAAGTCGGACTTACTATACACCTCTTGATTATCGATACCATAATAACTATCGTTTCTTCCGTTATAAATTAAGACTGAAATCTGATAAAACTCAGATGATTACTCCGAGGGTCGATGATATAATTATTAACTGGAGCCCATGATATATACACAAAGGAAGGGTCAGGCGATGCTAACGTTAGTTTTGCTTGTCGGAGGAGCGGTGGTTTTAATTGGGGCTACGCTGGCTTTCTTAGTTTTTAGTTTTATGACCTCGACCTTTGGTTTTCAAGCGGCCAATCGTGCGCTCGGAGTAGCGCTTGCGGGAGCTAACGATGCGCTGGTACAACTTTCAAGAAATCGAGAACTTTTCGTGTCGGCGCCTTCTTGCACCTACAACTTCTCAATCGGTAACGACGAAGCGACAGTGACGGTGCTTCAAGAAGATTCTATTTGCAGTGGCAGACCACCGATAGGTTCAAAGCAGGTGTATATTTACTCCGAGGCGACAATTCTCGGACGGAGGCGAAAAATTAATATGGTGGCCTCGGTGAATCGATCAACAGGAGAAGTAAGGGTAGTTTCTTTAAGGCAGGAGGTAGGGGTTTATGGTTCGACGACGGGGAGTACTTGTTCGGGACCTTTTTGTAGCTAAAAGCATGAAACTATTTTTTTACTACATCAGGAAGTTTATTCGATTTATTCAAGTCCAACCGATAGTAGGGGGGCTTGAGATTTCTGACTCGGCAGTACGATTCGCTCGATTTAATGGTCGAGAGTGGCAGATGGTCAGTTTAAGATTGCCGCCGGGCGTGGTGCAGGGTGGGCGGTTGACTGACTACGGGCAACTTGCTCAAGTTCTTAAGAGGCTAAGAGAACAAATCCCCGGTTTAAAGACAAAAAAAGAGAAGGTGTCGGTGGTTATTTCGCTTGGATCGTTGAGTATTTATAGTCAAGTGATAAGCCTGCCGGAGCTTGAGGAGGGGAAGTTAGGTGAATCCGTAATGCTAAATACTCAAATGGTGTCTCCGGTTGATATGGCGGAGGTTTATTCTGACTGGCAGGTGGTTGGCAAAAACGTAGCCGAACACAAACTTGAAGTGCTGAGTGCTTTTGTCCAAAAAGGAATAGTGGACGAGTTTAGTCGGGCTGTTAAGGAAGGGGGGTTTTTGGCAGTGGCCCTAGAATCTAAAGCTTTAGCTTTAACAAGGCTGATTCGGCGGCAAGGCTTAGGTATCGACGAGACTAAGTCTTATATAGTTTTATCTTTGGATAATGAAATTTTGGATTTTTTAATTATGAGGAGGGGAGAGATGTATTTCGAGTACTTGAATTATTGGAAGGACATTAGAGGTGATGCGCGCGTAATTTCGCTTTTAGATTTTAGGAATTCTATTTCCGGGAGTTTTCGTCAGGTTTTGAATTTTTACAGTCAACATTGGTCTGAACCGATTGGTGGGGTAATTTTAGCTACGCCAGGACTTGAGGAAGAGGTTAGGAAGATTATCGTTGATGGTTTTTCTCTACCGGTGACGGCTTTAAAACTGAAGTTGGATAAGCCGGTTGATCCTGAGTGGTTCGGGGCGCTGGGAAGTGGCATTCGGGGGTCAATGCCAAGAGAAGAAGACCGAGATATTAGTCTTTTAGGAGTGACAGCAAGGGATGAATTTAGAGCACAGCAAGTGATTGGCTTCCTGAGGTTTTGGAGGGTTTTAATCCCAGTCGCACTTTCTTTTCTTGTTTTAGCTTTTTTAGGGGGGAATATTCTTCTTACAAAAAAAAGAGAAAGGATGATAGCAAACGCGCCAAGTTTCAGCCCTGCGGAGATGGCAGAGGTTGAAGCCCTCCAAAATGAGGCGCGGAATTTTAATAGCTCAGTAGATGCGGTCGATGGCGTAAGGAGAGAGGAAAAGTTTCGAACCCCAGTGTTTCAAAGAATTTATAGTCTTATATCGGCAAATAATATTGTTTTGGAACGCTTGGGTATGAGAGAATCCAGTAATCAACTTTCGCTCTCAGGAACAGCGAAGTCGGACAGCGACATTTTAGATTTTAAGCGAGCTCTTGAGGCCGACAAGCATTTTAGCGATGTGAAGCTACCTCTAACAGAAATTAGGCAAAGTCCTCAGGGTTTTGCATTCTCGGTTAGTTTTTCTGCGGTGACGGCGCCAGTGAACTGAGACATGTTTTTATGCTAAAGGAATGTAAGCTTTTTTTGAGGAAAAATGGGCAGGTGGCTCTGTCTCTAGTTTTTTTGATTGGCGGGGTAGTGCTTTTAGTTGGGGTAACTTTAGTTTTTCTGGTTTATAGTTTTTTAATTTCATCTTCAGGGCTTCAGGCTTCGAATCGAGCTTTGGCTGTGGCGTTGGCTGGGGCGAATGATGCCCTCGTTCATCTTTCTAGGGATCGGCTATTTGCGGGCCCTGGTGGTTTGGGCCCCAACTGTATGAGTTACAATTTTTTAGCAGGCGGAGATGTTGCCCTGATGTTAGTGGCTCAAGAAGAGAGTATAAATTGTATGGATTGGCAGAGTCTTCCTTTTGTGCCGCCTTCGGGGCAGGTTTTCGTTGACGCCGACGCAACTGTTTCCGGACGACGACGGCTTATTGAGATGGTACTTTCGGTTAACCGTTCGACTGGCGAGGTGCGGGTTATTTCATTGAAACAGAAAAGCGGGAACTAGTTTAAAATTTTGGCGTTGATCTCGTCAATAAGCTTCATGAAGGTTTCTTGGTGATGGGGGGTGATTTTTTTAAGCACGAAAGATTTTGCTCTTGGTCGTTTAGATAGGGGATTTTTTTGATTTGGTCGGATGCCTAAGCGGAGACGCCAGAAATTTTTAGTGCCTAGAGAATTAATAATTGAAAGAATTCCTTTATGACCGGCAGCGCCTTGGCCGAAAGTTAGTTTATATTGACCGATACCAATATCACTGTCGTCATGGATAACAAGGATGTCTTCTGGGGCGATTCCGAATTTTTTTGAAGCTTCGATTACAGCTTTGCCGGAATCATTCATAAATACAAGCGAATAACCGAGATATTGATCTTTTAGTTTTATAATCTCGTATTTTTTTGAAGTGACTTTTTTGGTTTGCCGGGGCCGGTTTTTTTCTATAAGAGACTCAACAGTGAGTCGGCCGAGATTGTGGTAAGTTAAAGTATATTCTTGGCTGGGATTACCTAATCCTAGAATTAGTTTGGGGCGGGGAGGTGTGTTTTTTTTCATTATGTTTGAAAAGTTGCTTGGTTTAAGTTTTTATTATAGAATAGCCCTAAATTGATCACTAATATCATAACATGAGAAGGTTTTTATCTTCACTACTTGAGGTTTTTGAGGTGGCGCTAGTGGCGGTGGTGTCTGTTTTTTTGATTAGGACTTTTTTGGTACAACCTTTTTTAGTGAGCGGCGCGAGTATGACTCCCAATTTTTCGGATGGGGATTATTTATTGGTTGACGAACTCACTTATCGCTTTCGTTCCCCGGAGCGGGGTGAGGTAGCGGTTTTTCGTTATCCTAGCGATCGGAGAACTTATTTTATTAAGAGGATTATTGGTTTGCCAGGCGAGAGAGTGGAAGTTAAAGACGGCAAGATTTTGGTTTTCAACAACGATAACAAAGACGGTTTTGTTTTAGGAGAACAGTACTTACCCCAAGGAACGATAACGACCGGAAGTGCGGATTATAAATTACTGAATGGCCAGTACTTTGTTTTAGGGGATAATCGGTCGGCCAGTTTCGATTCTCGAAGTTGGGGTGTTTTGGATTCGAAGGATATAGTAGGGTTAGCAAGGCTAAGGCTTTGGCCCCCTGATGAATTCCATGTGTTTGCGGCTCCCGATTATCATTACTAAATCAAAGGAGATTTTAAAGTTTTTATTTCAAGATGCCTAAGAGAATTCTTAAGAAAAAAAGTTTAACTGGCGGCGGGTTGGCTGGTCTGCGGGTGCCGAGAGGAATGCACGATATTCTACCGATCGATCAGGCGTGGTGGGAGAGAGTCGAGAAGGCGGTTAAAGAACTGGCCGATTTTTATAATTTTGGTCGAATTGAAACGCCAGTTTTAGAATTTGCTGATTTATTCCAGAGAACAGTTGGATCTGATACTGATATTATTCAGAAAGAGATGTATGTTTTGAAGACGAAAGGAGGGGATATATTGGCTCTGAGGCCAGAGGGAACGGCCGGAATAGCTAGGGCTTATCTTGAACACGGTCTTTCGTCTTTCGGCCAACCTCAAAAGCTTTTTTACCTTGGGCCGTTTTTTCGACATGAAAACCCTCAAGCGGGTCGGTTTCGCCAATTCTATCAAGCTGGTTTTGAGATAATCGGTGGAACTAGCGATCCAATTTATGATGCACAGATAATTCTTATTTTTGATCGCCTCCTTAAGAATTTAAAGATTAAAAACATAAACTTAATTATTAATTCAATTGGGTGTAAGATTTGCCGGCCCAATTATAAGAAACAACTTCAAAACTACTACAAGCGTTACGAGAAAGATATTTGCGATAATTGTGAAAGTAGACTGAAGAACAATCCGCTTAGGCTGCTCGACTGTAAAAATGAGAAATGTGTTGGATTAAGAGAGAAGGTCCCCAACTTTTTGGATAAAATTTGTATGAATTGTAGAAAACACCTTAGAGCGGTACTCGAATATTTAGATGAGCTTGAAATTGTTTACAATCTTGATAATTCGCTAGTGAGGGGGTTGGATTACTATAGTCAGACGGTATTCGAGTTTTATGCAGACGGAGCAAATGTGGGGGCATTGCCTGGCGGTGGTCGTTACGATTACTTAGTAGAATCTTTAGGAGGAAAAGTAACGCCGGCAGTAGGGGGGGCGGTTGGGATTGAGAGACTAATTGAAGTTATGAAGGCCCAGGAATTTAAATTGCCAGCTAAGAATAATCGAAGGGTGTTTGTGGTTCACGTCGGGGAGCTGGCCAAGAAGAAATCGCTCAAGGTGATTGAGGAGCTGAGGATGGCTGGTATCCCGGTTGTTGAGGCTTTAGGGAAGGAGTCGGTAAAGGCTCAGCTTAAGATGGCGGATAAGCAGGGTAGCGTTTTGGCAGTTATTTTTGGCCAAAAGGAAATTTATGAAGAGAGTGTTATCTTGAGAGATCTTAGGACTGGCTTGCAAGAGACCGTAGTTTTAGCTAAAATGGTGCCCGAGATTCAAAAGCGTCTTAGAGATAAGGTAATTGAGATTAAGGGATGAGTTGCTTATTTTGTTCGATAGCGGAAAAGCGCGTGCCGGCATCAGTTGTTTATGAGGACGAAGACACCCTAGCCTTTTTAGATGTTAATCCTATGGCGCCGGGACATACCCTGATTATTCCTAAAAGTCATGCCGAGACAATTCTCGATCTAGAAGAAGATAAATTGGGACTGCTAATTGAGGCAGTGGCGAGTGTCGAGAAGTTGATTTTTGAGTCGTTGAAACCCAGTGGATTTACTTGGGGGGTGAATCAAGGGAAGATATCTGGTCAGGAAGTGCCTCATCTCCACATTCATTTAGTTCCAAGGTTCCCAGGCGACGGAGGGAGTTCATTTCAAGGTTTGGTCAAGAATATTCCTAAAGAGTCGATTAAAGAGATTGCAGCTAAGATAAATCCTAAAAATGGTTAAAGTTATAAAAAAAGAGGGTGAATCAGCGGGAGCGTTGCTTTTCCGATTCTCCAAAAAAGTAAAACAGAGCGGTGTTCTTAAGGAGGCAAAAAAGCGTCGTTTTAAGGCGAGAGGTGTTAACCGGGGGAGGAGGAGGGTTTCGGCTCTTCATCGCGAAAAGAGGAAGGCGGAAGTGGAGAAAATGAGAAAGTTGGGTTTGACATAAATAAGAGGTAATAATGGACTCCTTAATTGATCGTATTAATCGAGATTTAAGAGATTCGCTTAAATCTGGGAATAAAGAGAAGACTGAAACTTTAAGATTTGTTTCGGCTCAAATTCATAATCGCGAAATAGAGAAAAGAAGTCGGGGAAACTTAGAGAAATTGACTGAAGAAGAGGTGCTGGAAGTTCTTCGCCGAGAAGTAAAAAAACGCAAGGAGGCTATTTTGATGTTTGGTCAAAGCAATAGGCAGGATCTCGTTTTAAAAGAGGAGAATGAATTGGTTTTCATTGAGCCATATCTACCTAAGATGATGGATCGAGAACAGATTGAGATAGTAGTGAGGGAGGTAATGGCTTCGGGAAAAAATGATTTTGCGTCTATTATGAAAGAAGTAATGGCGAGAGTAAAGGGCCAAGCTCAAGGTAGCGAGGTGGGATTAGTGGTTAAACAAAATTTAGACAAAGACAATTAGTTTTTTATGGTTAACTGGGTGCAGGTTTTTGCCTTAAGTTTTGGATTCGATTCTTTAATCAAAAAAGCGAGAAAAGTAGCGCTTAGAGTTTTAGAGTTGCTTAATAAGAGGGGATTGTCATTAGAAATTTATTTAGTTAACTCAAAAGAAATGAGGGCCCTAAACCAGAAGTTTAGGGGGAAAGATCGAGCTACTGATGTCTTGAGTTTTGAAGCAGTTTCGCCGACTGTTTTTTATGAGCCAAAAGTGGGGCGGGCCAGAAATTTTCGATCGGTGGGTGAAATTTACTTAGATCCAGGACATATTAAAATCAAGAAAGAAACACTAGAGAGAATGTTGGTGCACGGGGTCTTACATCTCTTGGGCTATGACCATAAAAAAGCTAAGGAAACTACTAGAATGGAGAAACTCGAGCAAAAACTACTTAGGGTTCTTATGGACAAATAGCTCTTGTGGGATTTCGTAAATTCCGTTAAATTTATTAGTAAGTTTAGAAATATGGCGATAGGAAAGAGCTTTTTATTGGGTTGTGATATAGGCACAGCTACTATTAAAGTGGTATTAGCGGAAAATCAGAAAGGAAAGCCGGTTATTCGGGGTGTTTTTAAGGAGCCATCCTTAGGTTTCCAGAGGGGAAGTATTTTTGATTTGACCGAGGCATCACAATCAATAGGAAGAGCAATCGCGGCAGTTAGGAAAATTCACAAGGGAGCAGTAAGGAATGTGTATGTTAATGTTGGAACTCCCCAGGTTAAAGTGCAGAGCTCGAAAGGAGTGGTGGCGGTTTCAAGAGCAGATAATGAAATTTATAGGGACGATATAGACAGGGTGATGAGAGCTAGCCAAGCAGTGAGCTTGGGACCTAATCGAACTATTATTCATACCATTACTCGCGATTTCGTGATTGACGGAGTCGGGGATATTTTTGACCCTTTGGGCTTGAGCGGTAATAGACTCGAGGTTAATTCTTTAGTGGTAGATGCCTTTACCCCTCATATTAAAAGTTTAGTTAAAGTTGTTGAGTTGGTAGGTGGTGAGATTGGTGGGTTGGTGTTTACGCCGCTCGCCGGAGGGCGGTCGGTTTTGAGTAAGGTGCAGAAAGATTTGGGGACAGTTTTGATTGATATCGGTTTTGGTACGACCGGGATGGGAGTATATGAAGAGAATAAGTTGATTGGACTGGCTAAATTCCCGGTAGGAGCCGGGAATATTTCAAAAGACTTGGCCGTTGGTTTAAAGATTCCAGTTCAGGCCGCAGAGGAGTTAAAGTTGAATTATGGTTTTGCTAAGGCGGATGAGGTGGGATCAAAAGAAGCGGTTGAGCTTAAAAAGTTTTGGCCGGAGGCTCAGGGGACAGTTTCGCGCAGGTTTGTTGCGGAAATTATTGAGGCTAGACTTGCGGAAATATTTGAATTTGTTAATAATGAGCTGAAGCTTTTAGGGAAATCAGGGAAGTTGCCGGGAGGCGCGGTTTTAGTGGGTGGCGGGGCTAAGTTGCCTGGAATTACTGAGTTAGCAAAGCAAGAATTAAAGCTCTTTAGCCAGGTGGGGTTAGTTAGCCAGGAAGGGTGGGCTTTAGGCTCGCCGGCTATGGGCGAATGTTTCGAAGACCCCGAGTTTGTAAATGCAGTGGGCCTAGCAATGTGGGGGGCAGACCAGGAGGGTTGGCAGTCATCAGAAAGGGGTGGCAACTGGACGGGGCGACTTAAAAAATTTGTGAGCTATTTTAAACCTTAGGAACGTGAAACGAAAAATAGAAAAGT
>JAKALK010000063.1 GCA_021813155.1 bacterium | reverse complement strand
GGGAAGACGTGCAGAAATCGCTCGGAAAATTGAAAGTGGGAATTGTTGGACTCGGCGGGACAGGGTCCTCCGTTGCGGAGCAACTCATCCGGCTCGGTGTGGGCACGCTTTATCTTTTTGACCATGACGCATTTGACTCCACGAATGTAAATCGCGTTTATGGTTCTCGCGTATCCGATACTGGAAAAAGTAAAGTCGAAATCACCCAACGACTTGCAGATGAAATAGGACTTGGAACTGTTGTCAAGCCATTCAGTAGGTCGATCAGCTATAAAACCGTAGTCGAGGAGTTAAAGAAATGCGATGTAATATTTGGCTGCACAGACGATCATTGGGGCAGATCGATTCTTTGTCGAGTTGCTGTGTACTATCTAATTCCCGTTTTGGATATGGGCGTAAAAATTGATTCTGAAAACAATCAAATCCGCTCGATATATGGGCGTACAACAGTGCTGTTGCCTGACCACGCTTGCTTATTCTGTAGAGGTCGTATTGATCCGAATATGGTTAGTTCTGAAATCACCGAAGCTACTAATCCGGAAGATGCCGCCGCAAAAAGAAAAGAAGGATACATTCCCGAGTTGCCCGACACGGCTCCAGCGGTTATACCCTTTACTACCATAGTAGCCGCGACATCGATTATCGAACTTCTGCATCGCCTAACTGGTTTTTTGGGCGATGAAAGAGAAACAAACGAAGTCATCCATTTGTTTGATCAAGAAAAGATCGTTAAAAACGCTAGGGTTTCTGGGACCGGGTGTTTTTGTGGAGACTCAAGCCATGTAGGGCGTGGAGATATCACTCCGCACCCGCTCGGGTTAACATGGCGATATGAGAAGTAGAGACTTGTTTTCAAGATGGTGGCGGCCAACGCGCTCTTGGACATATAAGAATACTCGAGTGGTTTCTTCAACGAACGGTATTCCGAAAGAAAGTCTTGGCAAAGATATATATATAGTGAGCAGGGATGGGAAAAGCCGTTGGGTTATTTTCGATTGTCCAAAAGGGCACGGAAAGCGGATAGAAGTTAATTTAATGCGAAGCATCAAGCCATATTGGGATATGGATTTTTGTGACGGGAAGATTTCCTTATACCCATCAGTTGCAGTTGCGGACGATAAATGTGACTGCCACTTTTGGCTTAAAAAGAATAAGGCCGAAGAAGCTTTCTTCGAAGCATAAAGAAAGGGAGCTTCGCTGGTTTCAGACCCGCCAGCGAAGGGGCTGGTGCGCGCTCCGGAGGGTGACCAAGCACACTAGGGCTTGAGCTACTGAATTTCCCCTCCCTCCCGACAAAAAATACTTCTTTTGTCTTTCATTCGCGCGCAGAGGTGGTTGCTCGGAATTGTATGGAGCGGCAGAGCGAGAGTTTTAGGTTCCAAAAAACTGAAAAATGTGGCATTATCCTCATATAAATCTATGGCGAACAGTAATCTCACAAACGCAAAAAAGGCAAAGAATGACGAATTTTATACTCAATATAGCGATATTCAGAAAGAGATTGAGGCATATTTGGAATACGACTCTGATGTATTTCGCGGTAAGGTAGTGTATTGCAACTGCGACGATCCGTTCGAGAGCAATTTTTTCCGCTATTTTGTGCTAAATTTCAATAAGCTTGGGCTGAAACAGCTTATCACCACTAGCTACAAGCCCTCACCTGTAGCCAACACACAACTCGGGTTGTTTGGTGACGATAAAACTCTCACAAAATCAAAAGGCCGTCCTAAGATAACCGCCAACAAATTTATTATCAACGAGGTGCACGACATAGACGACGATGGCGAATTTAACTTAAAGGATGTTGCCAAGCAGTTAAAGGCAAACAAACATAACGAATGGACGCCGCTAGAAGGCGAAGGGGACTTCCGTAGCGACGAATGTATAAATCTACTTAAACAATCCGACATTGTGGTGACAAATCCGCCGTTCAGCTTGTTTCGCGATTATGTTAAACAACTTTTTGATTACAACAAAAAGTTCGTCATTATCGGCACTATGCATGCAATTATTTATAAAGAAATATTTCCACTAATAAAGGAAAACAGACTCTGGCTGGGTAATGGTTTTCATGCCGGTAATGCCTATTTCTCCACTCCTTTTGCCAAAGAATATGGAGAGGGAGTTTATATGCCTGAAACTGGTTTGGTAAAATTTAGAAATGTTTGCTGGTTTTCTAATCTTGATCACGGACGGCGCCATCAAGCACTGCCACTCATGACAATGGAAGAAAATTTGAAGTACAGCAAACACAAGGAAATAAAAGGTAAAGAATCATACGAGAAGTATGAGAACTACGATGCCATCGAAGTGCCATTTACCGATGCGATTCCGAGTGATTATGGTGGCGTTATGGGCGTACCAGTTAGCTTTCTCGACAAATATAACCCCGACCAGTTTGAAATTTTAGGATCAAATCGTGGAGTGGACCAGGATCCAAATAAAATTTATGGCAGGGGAGCTTACTTAAATGGAAAAGAGGTTTTTAAGAGACTATTTATTAAACATAAGAAAAAATAACATGAAAGGAATTATTTACATAATGACAACAGCTGTTTCCGGTTTGATAAAAATCGGACAAACAGGCACAAATAATTATCAGGAGAGAATGCGAAACCTTGAAGCAAATGGTTATTACAATGTCGTAGGACTAAAGAGGTTCTTTGCAATTGAACTTGAAGACTATACCGAAAAAGAAACTCTTTTGCATGATATTTTTAATAAACATCGAGTCGGAGAGCGTGAACTATTCGCTCTTGAGCAAGAATTAATTCGCCAACTCCTACTCTCATTTAAAGGTAAGGTTATTTACCCTGAAAACATTGATCAAGAGAAAGAGTTTGATATAGTCTGCTCTCCCTTCTAACGTTTGAGACGATATCAAACTAGATC
>JAKALK010000062.1 GCA_021813155.1 bacterium | reverse complement strand
GAGTTACAAAGCAAGAATTTGAATTCTATAAAAGAATGAAACTCCCAATTCCTAACCTATGCCCTAACTGCCGCCACTACCAAAGAGTAAAACAACGCAACCCGCTAAAACTCTGGCACCGCTCTTGTATGTGCGACTACCAAGTATTTCCAAATACCACTAAGCACTCCCATCACCTTAAAGTAAAATGCCCTAATGAATTCGAAACCTCCTACTCGCCAGATCGCAAAGAAATAATCTACTGCGAGCAGTGCTATAATGCCGAAGTAGCATAAAACTCACTATGACGCGTCATAGCACTCATAACTAAAGAACCATGAATCCGGAGAATAAAACCTGCCAAAGCTGTAAACAAAATTTCGTAATCGAACCGGACGACTTTTCATATTACGAAAAAATCCAAGTCCCTCCGCCCACTTTTTGTCCCAGATGCCGAATGATCCGCCGTATGTCTTGGCGAAATAGCTGGCATCTTTATAAACGGCCGGAAGCCCTAAAGGGAGAAATAATTTTCTCAGCTTTCCCGCCTGAATCTCCAGTCAAAATTTATGAGCGCGATTATTGGTGGTCAGACGCCTGGGATCCAACCCAATATGCGCGAGAAGTTGACTGGAATCGGCCCTTTATCGAGCAGTTCAAAGAATTAATGCGGGAAGTCCCGATCGCCGCACACTCAACCGTCAACGCCGCAAATTGTGAATATTGCACCAACATTTCCTGGGCTAAAAACTGCTACTACACCAGAGCCGCTTCCTACGCCGAAGACTGTGCCTATGTTATTTGGGACAATGCTTCAAAATTTTGCATGGACAGCCACATGACCGACAAGTGCGAACTTAGCTATGGCAACGTTAACACCGACCGTTGTTACAAAACAATTTTTTCGGTAAATTGCGAGGATTGCCAAGATGTAATTTTTTCCAAAGATTGTATCGGCTGTTCAAATTGTTTTGGTTGTATCGGATTAAGAAACAAGAACTACCACATCTTCAACGTCCCCTACTCAAAAGAGGAATACGATCAAAAAATCAAAGAATTTAATCTTGGATCTCAAAACTCATTTGAAAAATTACGCCAGCAGGCTTATTCATCTTGGTTGAAATTTCCTGTTAAGTTCATGCAAGGCCTCCAAAATTCAAACGTCAGTGGCGATTATATCTATAATTCAAAAAATACCCACCACTCATATCGCGTTAAAGATACCGAGGATTCAAAATATTGTTTAAATATTTTAAACGGCCCAACCAAAGACTGCTACGATTATGCCAATTGGGGAGCCGGATCGGAATTAGTTTACGAAGGATTAGTTTGCGGCAATCAATCCTACAACGTTAAGTTCAGCTGGAACGCTCATACCAGCAACAAAAACGTTGAGTATTGCATCTGGTGCAGCAGCTCATCTGATATCTTTGGTTGCATCGGCTTAAAGAAAAAACAATATTGCGTCTTGAATAAACAATACACAAAAGAAGAATATGAAAATCTTATTCCGAAAATCAAAGAGCATATGGCCAAAATGCCATACGTCGACAAAATCGGACGAATTTATAAATATGGAGAATTTTTGCCCGGCGAGATGTCTCCCTTCCCCTATAATGTTTCCGAAGCTCATGAACTTTTCCCTAAAACCAAAGAAGAGGCGCTAGTCGAAGGACTGATGTGGAAAGAAGAAGAAAAAAGAAACTATAACGTCACAAAAAATTCCGCCGACCTGCCGGACCATATTAATGACACCAAAGAAGACATAATAAATGAAACTATCGCCTGTGAACATTCTAGCAACTGCAACCATGAATGCACCTCCGCCTTCAAAATTATCTCCCAGGAACTTCAGTTTTTAAAGCGACTAAACATTCCTCTACCGCGACTTTGTCCCAACTGCCGCCACTATGAACGCCTCAGTCATAGAAATCTCCCTGATTTTTACCTAAGACAATGCCAATGTTCTGGTCAAAAATCATCAAACGGAATTTACCAAAATACCGCTAAACATTTCCATAGTGAGAATCCCTGCTCCAACGAATTCGAAACCAGCTATGCCCCCAGCCGCCCCGAAATTGTTTACTGTGAAATGTGCTACCAGAGCGAAATCATATAAAAGCACATTTCATCCTGAGTTTATCGAAGGGCGAGCAGTGCTATAATAGTGAAGTAGCATAACCACTATGAAAATCAAATCTATTAAAGCCAACACTGAACTCGATTCGCGCGGAGAATGGACCATCGAAGTCCGCCTTAAACTCCAAAACGGCATCGAAGCCATCACCTCCGTCCCCCAAGGTAAAAGCACCGGCTCTCACGAAGCGGTTTACGTTAAACCTCGAGCCGCCATCAAAAACATCGAAAAAATAATTGAACCGGCACTAAAAGGCATCCACGCCGGCAATCAAAATCTGATCGACCACTGCCTCTTAAAACTCGACGGCACTAAAAATAAATCCCGCCTCGGCGCCAACGCCACTTTAGGCGTCTCGGTTGCCGCCGCTAAAGCCGCTGCGATGTCGCGCAAAATGCCGCTTTGGCACTACCTCTCCCACTTGCTCGGAGAAAAAAGGAATCCCCGTGACTTCCCAAAACTTTTTATCAATGTTATAAACGGCGGCCTCCACACCAAAAACAATCTCGACTTTCAGGAATATCTAATTATTCCAAAATCAAAAAAAATCACTGAATCGGTTAAAGTCGGACTTACGCTTTATAAAAAACTGGGTGAATATTTGGCAAAAAATTTCGGCAAAGGCGCGACTGGCTTGGGCGACGAAGGCGGCTTTGCTCCTAACCTTAAAGACAACCTT
Organism: bacterium; assembly: GCA_021813155.1. Taxonomy (GTDB): domain Bacteria; phylum Patescibacteriota; class Minisyncoccia; order UBA6257; family 2-01-FULL-56-20; genus VMFW01. Next base: position 172 of record JAKALK010000062.1, on the reverse strand, counting down.
GAGCCATTCAAAATCCTCGCCCATGTTGCCAAACTCGCAAATCTCCAAAATAAAATTCAATTCGGCCTCGACGCCGCCGCCTCAAACATCAAAAAATCCCCCACCGAACTCACTAAGCTTTACATTGAACTCAAATCAAAATACAAACTTCACTACCTCGAAGATCCCTACC
>JAKALK010000061.1 GCA_021813155.1 bacterium | reverse complement strand
ATCTTTTAAAGGTCATTTCACAAAACCTCCTGAATACGGTTAGAATTACTTTGTTATCCGCTGTTTATATTATACACTATAATATTTTAAATGTCAAGGAATAGGAAAATAGTCGTGATTTTGGGGCCGACGGCGACGGGCAAATCAGATTTGGCAGTGGTTTTGGCTAAAAAATTTCACGGCGAGGTGATTTCGGCGGATTCCCGACAGGTTTACCGCGGGGTGGATTTGGGGTCGGATAAGGTTCTCCGCGATAGGTATCAGGTATCAGGTGTCAGGTGTCAGGGAAAGACCGCGTATTTTTATAAAGGAGTACGACACCACTTGTTAGATGTGGCGAGTCCGAAAAGAAAATTTTCGGTGGCGCAGTATAAAAAATTAGCAGAAAAAACAATTAAGGATATTTGGAGAAGCGATAAAGTCCCGATAGTCTGTGGAGGGACGGGGCTTTATATTGATACTTTGATTTATGACCGGAAATTGCCGGCGGTAAAACCAAACCTAAAATTAAGGCGGAGTTTAGAGAAAAAAACGGCGGAAGAACTTTTTGAAGAACTAAAGAAACTAGACCCAAAGCGCGCGGGAAATATTGATAGGTTTAACAAAAGGAGATTAGTGCGCGCGCTTGAGATTGTAATGGAAACCGGCAGATCTTCACATTCTCATATTCTTGAGAATGTGAGAATGTCTAAATACGATGTTTTTAAAATTGGGATAGCGGTGCCGGCGGAGGAATTAAGGAGAAGAATAAGAAAGAGAACTTTACAGCGATTGAGAGGTGGAGTGATTGGCGAAATGGAAAATTTGGAAAAAGCGGGAGTGAGTGAAAAAAAACTCGACGAGGTGAGCTTGTATTATCGGTGGGTGCGGCCTTATTTGCGCCGGGAGATAAATCAGGAAAAAACTTTGGAATTAATCTCGACTAAAATTTGGCAATACGCAAAAAGACAGATGACGTGGTTTAAGAGAGATAGAAATATTTTGTGGATTAAAGATTATAGAGAAGCGGAGAAAGCCGCGAGAAAGTTTTTACAGCAAGATTAGAGGTTTTTTATAAAAATATCTTTTAGAACTTCGGGATTGCCTCTCCCTTTCAACTTGCTCATGGCTTTCCCAATCATAAACTGGACACTGGCGGTTTTGCCTTTTTTGTAGTCAGCGACGGCGGAAGGATTTTCAGCGATAATATCTTTAACAACTTTTTTAAGTTCGGATGAATCGCTCATAGCATGGAGGCCTTCATTATTTAAAATGTCCTCTGGATCTTCGCCTGTTTCAAACATTTTCTTCAAGATATCCTTGGCGCCACGGCTAAGAACTTTGCCTTGATCAATTAAAAAAACAAGATGGGCTAGAGATTCGGGCTTGATTTTAAGGTCGTTAAAACTAACTTCGTTTTCTTTCATTAGTCCGACTAGGTCGGAAGAAAGATAATTTAAAAGAATTTGTGGATTTAGACCTTCTTTGAAAGTTTTTAGTTCAGAAACAGCGTTTTCAAAAAACTCGGCTAGACGCTGATCAATAATCAAGGATTCAGCCTTAGCGCCTTCGAGATCATATTCTTTTTTAAACCTATCACGTTTGGCGGCTGGGAGTTCGGGAAGAGAATCTTTTAGTTCTTCAAGCCCCAGTGAGGCGGTTTCAAAAGGCGGAAGGTCCGGCTCGGGGAAGTAGCGGTAATCGTGGGCTTCTTCTTTGGAGCGCTGGCTCACGGTTTCATATTTCCCATCATCCCAGCCGCGGGTTTCCTGATGCACTTTTCCTTTTTTCATAACTTCGGCTTGGCGTTTGATTTCATACGCAATGCAACCGGCAACGGCGCCGAAAGAATTGAGGTTTTTAATCTCCACTTTAGTCCCCTGCTTCCAAACGCCTTTGACCCATTTACCCAGAGATATATTTACCTCTACGCGCATCTGGCCTTTTTCCATGTCCGCACTTGAGACATCCAAATACCGAAGGATGAGCTGAAGCTCTTTCGCGAAATTGACGGCTTCTTCGGCGGATTTAATGTCAGGTTCGGTGACTAGTTCCATTAACGGAACGCTGGCGCGATTAAAATCGACGAGGGTCATATTGGTTTTGGGATCGTGCAAAAGCCGGCCAGTGTCTTCTTCCAGGTGGATTCTGGTTAAAGTAATGCCGTTTAGCGAACCGCCTAAGACTAGCGGCTGGTCGTATTGTGAAATTTGATAACCTTTGGGAAGATCGGGGTAGAAATAATTTTTACGGTCGAATTTGGTTTGAGGATTAATTTCTCCGCCTAAAGCCATGCCAACCCGAATGACGGATTTAACGGCTTCTTTATTGATAGTCGGAAGTGTGCCGGAATGGCCGAGACAGACAGGACAGACATTTGTGTTTGGGTGATTCTCTTCGGGATTATTCAAAGAGTCACAAAACATTTTTGTTTTTGTTTTTAGTTCCACGTGGATCTCGAGGCCGATTGTTGGAATATAGTTGGGCATGATTTTGGGTAAGTTAGAAATTAAAAGTCATAAGTCAGAAGTATAATTAGAAAAGTTAAAATTTTCTGTTTTTTAATTTTAATACACCACTGGCTAACATGCTAGTTAATTCGTTTAATTCGCTGAGTAGCCCGCTAACAGAATCAACGCTTGTTAAGTTAGCGTCCCTTAGGAGATCTAGCCAATATCTAGTTTCGTTTGCACTTTTTAATGAAATCTCATAGAACTTTTTAAATTCTAATCTTGAACTCGAAGCTTTCGCCTCCACTAAATTAGCTCCAATTGATGTGGCTGAACGAATTAGTTGATCAGTAATCACCCAAGCGCTTCTTTTGTTAGGCAAAGAATTAGTTAAGTTGATGATATCTAAGCTGAATTTATAGCACCTTCCACGTAAGTCACTTTTGAATTTTGAATTGTAATTTTGCATTTTGACTTCTAACTTTTGAATTTTAATTGAGGATTTTGGAAACTAGTTCAATGATTTCCTGATTAATTATTTCGATAGGGCGTTCGCCGTTTATAAGGTGGAT
>JAKALK010000021.1 GCA_021813155.1 bacterium | reverse complement strand
TCCCAACCCTTAGGATTGCTCACGTATTTTTTCTTATCTTTAGCCGGCAAGGAAAGTCGCATATAAAAATCTTTGATGCCGAAAATATCTTTATACCAAAATTCATGCAGTTTCATTACTTTCAAAAATTCTTCTTCTACCTGATCCTCTCGGCAGTAAATATGGGCGTCGTTTTGAGTGAATCCGCGAACACGCAATAATCCCGCCAAAGTTCCCGAAAGCTCATATCGATAAACCGTTCCGAATTCCGCGAGCCTTAGAGGCAAATCCCGATAGCTGTGCTGCTCAGATTTATAGATCATATGCGTATGCGAGCAGTTCATCGGCTTCAAATAGTAGTTACCGTCGTCAAGTTTCATCGGGGGATACATGCTGTCCTGGTAGTAGGGAATATGGCCAGACAGCTTAAACAAATCCTCCTTGGCTATATGCGGAGTTGCAACGTGCTTATAACCCCATTCTTTTTCAATTTGCTTCGCATATTTTTCCAATTCGTCTCGGATAACTGTTCCGTTCGGCAACCAGAGTGGCAAGCCCGGACCCACTTCTGGAGCGAACGTAAACAATTTTAATTTCTCTCCTATCACTCGATGATCCCGTCGCTCCGCCTCCACCCGCATTTTCAAATATTCCTCCAATTCTTTTTTCGTCTCAAACGCCAACCCGTAAATTCTTTGAAGTTGCGGATTTTTTTCGTCTCCCCGCCAATAAGCTCCGGCGATTCGGTCTAGTTTAAATCCATCTGGATTTATTTCGCTTGTATTTTTAACGTGTCCGCCCCCGCAAAGATCAGTAAAAATTTCACCCGTAGAATAAATAGTGATTGGTTTTTTCTCTTTTGTTAAATCTTTTATAAGTTCTAGCTTGAACTGCTGTCCGGTAAACATCTTTTTTGCTTCCGCTGGCGTCACTTTCTTTCCCGAAAAGGGGAGATTGGTTCTAATCATCTCGCGCATTGATTTTTCAAATTCCTTCAAGTCCTCCGGCGTTAAACTTCGAGGCAAAAGGAAATCATAATAAAACCCGTTTTCAATTACGGGCCCAATCCCGAGCTTTGCCTTCGGGAACTTCTTCAAAACCGCCGTCGCCAAAAGGTGGGCGAGTGAGTGCCTTATTGCGCTTGCCCGATCAAGTTTTCCTTCGGAAAAGTTGGGCGGGTCAAGTTTTGAAACCTGTTCTTTTTTAGCCATTTTATTGGTTCAATTATAGGCTAAAAATCCTTTATTTTAAAGGCTTTTTGGGCATATTCCTTGACTTGACAAAACACCAAAAAGTGTGGTATAATTTACATGCAAAAGATATAGATAGCATCTTGAAAATCGCGGGCAGTTCTTGGGGAATCTCTAGAAAATTCAAAAGATGTAACAAATTTTGCAATCGTAGAATTTGTTATAGTTTTGCAAACTTATAAAGTATGTCAGAAGTTTCCCAAGAACTGCCCGTCAAATAACGGGTTGTCGCATTCACTCAAATCTTGATCAATTCCGCAATAAAGCGGGAGAGGCACAAGACGAGGGGATAGAGTGTGAAGTAAGAAAGGAGATTGCCATGCAAATGGTAGATCTCGGAGTAATCCAAATTAGAGTCCCGACACAACGCTATGTGCTGGGGCTAGGTTGGACTGGTCGCGATCAATATTCAGCGGCCAGAGGTGAGGTCGTCTTTGAATGGCCCACCATCACTAACCCAGAAGACGTTGGCCTCTATGCAACGCTTACCTACGACATGGAAATCACCTTCAGCGGGGAAGCGATCAGTTCCCTGCCCAATCTCTTCTGCCTCCTAAACGGCCTCCCAGTCGATGAGGAAGTGGAAGTCCCAGACTTCGGGTACGAAGGCCGCAACTTCAATATTGTTGGCCGGAAATTCGTGGTCACGGGCATCTGCGGATCGAATCACTACATCCAGCGTCAGCTGGAGTACATCCTCAAGGTGCTCTCTGAAAAAAACATCTTGATTGCCACCCGTCGGCCAGCCAAGGCGGCATTCACCAAAGACGACGAAACACTTCTTCGGAACCTGTGGGATGGTATCGCTGCGATTCGCAAGAACCACGGCAATGCCTTCCAAAAGCTCTGGGACAAGGTTGCTCGTCACATCATTAGTGATAGGCAGTAAACCCTCAACACTCAACTGCCGGTCAAATCTCGAACGAGACGAGGCGCGGCAGAAGGGAGAAACAGTATGGAACGGAAAGTTGGTAGTAAAGCAATCTGGACGATTGCCACTCTAGTAGTCGTTCTAGTTGCGCTCGCGACCTGGCTCGTCATACCAGTCATGTCGGTGGTGCTCTCCATCGACAAAGAACTGATTTGGGTGCATTACTCAAGCGAGTCCAGCTTACGTGGAAAGTGGTGGGAGATGGACGCCTGGTGGTTATATTATGTTTCTTATGATATGAGTGGGGCGTTTGATATCGACCCTATCATGACCGTCGTCACTGTCGCTTACGTGCTTCTCGCGGTCCCGCTGTGGCCTCTGGCGTACATGGCGATTCGAAGGAAACTTCACTCTACGCCGCGGCACTTCCTGGCGTATCTGGTATCAACATCCGCGGCTGTCGGTCTCGGTTTAGTGGCTTACAGAATCATCCCGAGCCACATCCACCTCTACGCTCACTACCTCTACCACTAACGCAGTCAACCATCCACTCAACTCAACTGCCGGTCAATTCGCTATCTAGCGAAAAGGCACAGCAGAAGGGAGAAACAGTATGGAACGAAAAGTCGGCAGTAAAGCAATCTGGACGATCGCCACTCTGGCAGTCGTTCTCATTGCTCTCACGACCTGGCTAGTCATGCCGGTCATGTCGGTAGTTATCGCCGTCGACAAGAAAGTCAATGGTGAGACGTACCGTGCTCACTACCTCTTGCAAGGTCAGTCATGGGAAGTGGACACATACTGGGTCTATGAAATATCAAGCGACATCGGGAGGGCGTACTATTTCTCTCCTGTGCGGACGATCATCACTGTCGCCTACGTAGCCCTTCTGGTGCCATTCTGGCCCCTCGGGTACATGGCGTACCAGCGAAAGTTGAGAGCAAGACCGAGGAATTTCATCGCGTATCTGATTTCGACGTCGTTCGCGGTCGCTCTCGGTCTGTGGATCTATGGGCTCATCCCAATCCAACTGTACACTCGCTAACAAGCACTAAAACCCTCAACACTCAACTGCTGGTCAACTCCCATGATGGGACGCGGCACAGCAGAAGGGAGTAAGCCATGTTGTCAATGATAATCTTCGGAATCGTGGTATTCGCCGCCGTGATCTTCATGATGAAGGTATGGGGTGGATACAAAGGCGCCTATCATCTTGAACAGGCAGCCAAGAAAAGTCTTGCCAACGTCTGGTCGCTCTATAAACGGCGGCTAGACCTGATCGACAATCTCGTCAAGACTGTCCAAGGAGCGGCTGACTTTGAGAAGTCGACGCTTACCGACGTGATCAGCGCGCGCTCTCGGGCTTCCCAAACGATGCTTTCAGCGGATGCTTTAAAGGATCCAGCGAATCTCGCTGCCTTCCAAAAGGCCCAAGGAGAGCTTGGTGGTGCCTTGTCTCGGTTACTGGTAACCATCGAGCGCTATCCGACCCTGAGGGCTAACGATTCCTTCCTCAGTCTTCAGTCTCAACTGACCGAGACTGAGAATCAGTTGCATGCCGGCAGGGCAGCGTACAACAGCGCTGTTGAGCAATACAACGATTTCCGGAGCGGCACGGTCTTTGCTCCAATCGGATGTAATACATTTGCCTCTTTTATGCTCGGTCGTGAACTGCCGCCTGAAATGGCAGCGTTTGCGAAAGTGGAAGGTTCTGAGGACGCACCGACGGTCATGTTCAACTTTGGTGCCCCTAAGGCACCGGCTCCTACCGAGTCGTAAGTTAACGGACGACCCGTAATAACAACAATCAACCCCCCCGGTCGAGTCGCAAGACTCGTCCGGGGGTTTACTTTTTTAATACCTTAAAATTTTAAAACTTTAAGAGTTTGGCCCTAAATAAGCCTCAATAGCATTGAGCATTGCCTCATAACCCTCGGGTCTCATTTTTTCAATATAATTATCGTGGTCTAGATGCTTCAAATTCATTCCGGCGTCCAAAATCTTGTATTTCTTTTTAAACTCATCAAAAGGAACGCGATTATCATTTTCATAAGCCGCATCGCGAAAAGCCCGAAAAGCTTCAAGTACATTCCCGTTATTAGCCAGAATCCAATTCTCTACGCCAATACCTCCAAAGCCTCCGTGTTCTACGCGCTTATAAGCCGATCCTTCCTTTAGTACCTTCTTGGCCACAATAATATTGGCGATTGCTTGTTTATACGCATCCTCGCCGACATTCTTTTTAATCCAATCAAGTTTCTCTTGAATCGCATCGTGAGGACCAAAAACACTTAGGTCTGATTTTTTCGCAAACCCAATGTCTATATCAATAGGTTTCTCAAATTTTTCTCCTCCCATACTCCTTACTCCCTTCGCCCGCAATTGATAGTAACCGCTAGCTTCAGAATGTGAATCGTCTTTCTCTATATCTAATTCACTTTTGATTCGTTCTGCGATTTCTGCCGCTTTTGAGAAATCACTTGCGTCCAACTTTAGGGTGAGATCAAAATCATAATCTCCCGGCGTATTGGTATAACGACCCGTCGAACCGATATCTAAAAGTTCCGCGCCGAGAATACTGGTATCATACATCGGCTTCATTTCTATGCCGCTTTGATCAAGTACTCGTTCGACGGCGCTTCTTATTTTATTTGATAAGATCGATACTTGTTCGATGTTACTATCAATCTTTTCAACGACTTCACTAACCTGTTCGAAATTCTTGTCGCTTGACTTAGTGGGAGTAAATTCAAATGAATCGCCATCGTAACGGTCGAGGCCATCGAATGTTGCTCGATATTTTGCGTACATTTCGGGGGTAAATATAATTTTGCCGTTTGAATCGGTTACGGGGATGTAATAACCATTTTGGGCGATTTCATAAAATACTTTTTCTAACTCCCGTGAATCGCTAGCTAAACCTTCTTTGGCGACCATAAAATCAATTTCAGTCGAAGGAAAACCAGTTCTAATCCCATAATGTTTTTCGCCTAAAACCCCAGTTCTAAAAAGTTCGTACTTATCACTTTGTGGCTTTGTTTTAGAACCTTTTTCGGTTTTCTGAAACTGACCCCTGTCTTTGATGGCAAGCAGTAACTCTCCATAGCCCCGTGCCAGAGATTGGCCCGTCGCCGTTTGAAAGCCTCCTTCTAAATCTGTGTTTTGGACTTGACTTACGTCAGTATCAAAAGGGGTGGCATCCGAATCAGAACTGGCTCCTAAAAACTCTTTAGAGACAGAGCCATTTTGTAAAATATTAGATATAAATTCAACATTCACGCCCTTCAGGAGATCTCCTTCGTCGAGTTCCAGTTTTTCTCCTTGGGCACGACTAACCAAATCCAAACCACGTTGGTGAGCTCCAGTTTTTGCCTCTCTCATCTTTTCAAGCACATCTTCGAGGCGATTCAGCCCAGCAGGCCTTAAAAACATCTCACCGATTCTTTCGGTTACTGACTGGCCCTCTTCAACCAGCAAACTTTCTTTTAGGCGCGCGTATTTTTTTTCTAGAGACGAATCACCTTGAATTGGCGCGGTTTCGTTCGTGCCAAGTGATGAATTAACAAACAGGGTGTTAAGTTTGGCAAAAAAGTAGCTGAGTTTCGTTTTTTTCTTATCGTCCAAAGCCTCAATTCCATTTTCATCTGCTTCGCGTAAAATATCCTCTCCTTCAAGAAGTATCTCTACGTATTGTCTAAGAGAACGGTTAGCAGATTCTATATGCGTCTTTAAAAGATCTTGATAAATCAGATAGTAGCGCCTACGCATGCTCGCCACATTAAGAATCGGACTAGTGCTACTTTGAAGTTTGGATTCAAAAACATCTGGAGGATAAAGTTCGCGAAAAACTTTATACACTTTGCCGACTGTCGGCAAATTATTTTTAATAAATATTGACTCTATTTTTTGGTAAGACTCGGCCGGATTCTCTGTTTCTAGTAGCTGCTGCAACAGGGAGTCTTTTAGGCGTTGGATCTCTTGTGACGGCGAATCAACTATCTTTTGGCTTATCGTGATATACGCCTCGAGTTGCTCCGGGTTTTTATTGGAAAATCTCTCGTGTTGCTGGATAATACTAGAAAAAACAACTGGAGGCAAAGTCTCTTTGTATAGTTTCCTAATTTTTAATAAGAAGTCGAACTTATCCTCGACTCCAAAAACATCCTTTGAAACTTTCGCTTCTTCGGCTGGTTCAAGGGATAGAGTGTCAAGGAGAGTAAAAGCGTTTTCAAAGTCTCCGGTAGTAATAAAGCGCTGGACGCCTTGGATCTTAAGATCTTTTATATCTTCTTCTTTGATACCTAAAAATTCTATTGTTTCCGTTGGAAATCTCATTGGTAGACGCTTCAATTGTTCAGCGATCATCCTTCGGACGCTCGAGAGCGTTCGTGGATCACTTTTAATTGCCTCTAAATCAAAACCAAATTCACCGATATAAGTCTTAAGATATTCAATATCTTCATCTTTTATTATTGCTATCAAAGCCTGCAAGCCCTCATATAAAGCTTCTTGACCCCTTTCATTTCCTAAAACGTCTTTTAGGGGAACCTTCGACAAATACTCAAGATCATCTCGGTTTTTCAACATCGTTCCATTTGATGCTGCCTTTAAAACCGCAATTTCAACCGATCTCTGCATCTCAGGCATTGATTCAAGTGTTTCAAGATTTAGAGAAAAACCCAGCTCGTCGTTGTAATGTTTAAAAAATCTCACTACTATATCAATTTCTGAATGGTCTTCAAGTAATTTCAGGGATCTTTGGTAAACTTCCTTTTCTAGTATTTCTTGATTACGAGATACTAAATCCTTGAACTCGCTCTCAGAAAAATTAAATTCATTCCTAAAATTTTTTGCGTGACCCCAGGGATAGTCTCTTTTCATATAAGACTGGAAGCGTTCAAGAAATAGCTGTTCGGCAACTTCTTTCCCTAACTGGAATCCACTTATGGACTCTGATATGTTATACACGCGCCCTCCATACAACAACTCAGGATCTTCTTCAAAATTAACGGTACGGCGGAGAGTCTTTAGGACTATACTTTTTGCTCGCTCCGGGTCCATATGCATTCTGTCTCTTACCATAGGAGCTTTATGTTGAGTCCCTGGGTCTAATAAGCACCTCAAAAATAATGTATCTTCTAAATTTCGTATTTCAGGATCGTCAAATATTTCGTTTCGGATTTCTGGCTGAGACTGAAAGAGTTCCCATATTTCGTCCATTCTTTTAATTTGCCACCCGTCAGCGCTGACATAATCCACCGAGCTTAGCGTGCGTTTTAATGACAATTTCGTCCCGGCGATAATCTCTGGATATCTTCTGATTTGCTCCGGGCTAAGAGTCGGGAGCATGTCCACAAAACTCTGTCGATTTAAATTAAATCCTCCGTCACTCTCACCGCTCTCTTTGACAACTCTTTGAATTTTTCTATCAAGATTTCGGGCCCGTATCCGATCTGGTATTTCCTTCACTCTGTCTACAAGTGATTGTAACTTACCCACTAATCCCATTTCTTCCTTAGCTTCTGCTAATTCTTCAGACGACAGACTAGAGTCACTTCCACTCAAAGCGTCTCTATCCATTCTTTCTACCTCTTCTTGTTGCCGTGCTTCAAAACGTGCTACATCGGTATCTAGCTTTTCCTCGAGTTGCTCAGGACTCAACTCACTTTCCGTGGCCGATTCAGGACCTTGCTTCACCCCGTCTGCGTTTGCCTTAGTTTCTACCTTTTTGGGCTCTAGACTATCAAGCTTTTTCATAGTTTAGATCTAATTTTTTTCAGTCGCATTTCTCTTAGTTTATTTGAATACTCAACTAAGAGTTCACGCTGTTCTTTTTCTAATTCCTTTAAGCGTGACAAAAAAACCTCGTACTCCTTTCGTAAATCTTCGAAATCCCTGTCTTTCTTGCTTGACGCCATAATCTTCTATAGTAAAACCATAAATCAATACTAAACAAAGCACAACTTATCTCAAGCTAATATTAATCGTTTTTGAGATATTTTTCATTTTTAGAACCTTACCAAAATCCAATTTTTAAGGTATTATTTTGTCATGTTAGACCCTAAATTAATCCGCGAAAACCCCGATAAAGTTAAACAGGGTATAAAAGCCAAAAACCTTAGCTCCAAATTAGTGGATGACTTTTTGGATTTTGATGAAAAATGGCGAAAATTAACCAAAGAATCCGAAGATCTCCGCGCCGAGCAGAAGAGAGCCGGAGAGTCTAAAGACGTAGAACGAGCCAAAAAACTTAAAGACGAGATTAAAAATTTAGAAGAAAATCTGGCAAAAACCACTCAAAATCGCGACGCGTTGATTTTAGAGTTTCCTAATTTACCGTTTGAAGACGTCCCAGTTGGAAAAGATGAAACCGAAAATAAGATCCTTCGGGAAGTCGGCAAAAAACCCGACTTTGGTTTCGAGCCCAAAGATTATCTCACTCTCGCCAAAAATCTGGATTTAATCGACGTCGAAAAAGCCGGCGAAATTTCCGGCAGCCGTTTTGGTTATATCAAAAACGAAGCTGTTCTTCTCGAATTCGCGCTTATCGATCTTGCGATGAAAACTTTAATTAAAGAAGGTTTCTCGCCGATCCTTCCACCGGTTTTAATCAAGCCCGAAATTATGAAAGGCATGGGCAAAGCTAACTTTATAAAAGACAAAGATGCCTACCACATCCCCGAAGATGATTTATATTTAGTCGGCTCGTCAGAGCATTCTATTGGTCCATATCACATGAACGAAGTTTTAAATGAAAAAGATTTGCCGAAACGTTATGTTGGTTTCTCGACGTGTTTTAGGAGGGAAGCGGGGAGTTATGGCAAAGACACCAAAGGCATCCTGCGTGTGCACCAATTCGATAAAGTTGAAATGATTACTTTTTCAAAGCCAGAAGATTCCGAGAGTCAACATCAGTTTATGCTCTCGATGCAAGAGAAATTGATGAAAAGCTTGGAGTTGCCGTATCGAGTCATGGAAATCTGCACCGGTGATATGACTTTCGCCGACGCCCGCCAATTTGATGTAGAAACCTGGATCCCAAGCGAAAACAAATATCGTGAAACCCAGTCCTGCTCCAACACCACCGATTATCAATCTCGTGGTATAAACGCTAAATATTTAACCAAAGATGGTAAAAAAGAATTCGTCCATATGCTAAACGGCACCGCTTTCGCTATCGGTCGCACCTTGATCGCCATTATTGAAAACTTCCAAACCAAAGACGGGAAAATAAAAATCCCCAAAGTTTTAAAGGACTATGTCGGCAAAAAAGAAATTAGTCCTAAAAACTAAGGGCAGGTTTGATTCTCAGGGAACTTTCCGTACCTGGATTGAAATTAGCAAAAGCGCTGTCAAAAAGAACATCGGTACTTTTCGTAAACTAATTGGGCCAAAAGTAAAACTTTGGTCAGTAGTTAAATCGAACGCTTACGGCCATGGCTTAGTCCAATTTTCTCGCCTTGCCGAAAAATTTGGCGTGGACGGTTTCTGCGTGGATTCTTATGTAGAAGCCGTTCGCCTCCGCAGAGAGGGTATTAAAAAACCCATTCTTGTTTTAGGTCCAACTCTAGCGGAATTGGCTAAAGAAGCCGCCGGGAAGGAGATTACTTTAAGCATCTCAAATTTTGAAATCTTAAAACACCTCTCTCAAACTAAAAACCCTCCCAAGTTTCACATAAAAATCGACACTGGCATGTCTCGTCAGGGATTCTTCCTTGAAGACATCCCCAAGGCTATTAGTTTTTTAGGTCATCAGTCATTAGTTCTTAGTCAGCACCTTGCCGGTCTTTACACTCATTTCGCTTCCGCCAAAGATACCAATTATCCTACCTATACCGACCGCCAATTCGAAATTTTTAACAAAGCTGTAAAGTTTTTCGAAAAAGCCGGTTACAAAAATCTAGTAAAACATGTCTCTGCTACTGGCGGCGTCATGATTAATCCTAAATACCACTTAGACGCCGTCCGTGTTGGCATCGGTCTCTACGGCCTCTGGCCGGCCAAAGAACTTGAACTTCAATTAAGGAATAAAATCCATCTAAAACCCATCTTAAGCTGGAAAACCATCATCAGCGAAGTTAAGAACATTCCCACTGGCCAATTCGTTGGTTACGACTTAGTTGAGCGAGTTTCAAGGCCGACCAAAATTGCCGTTCTTCCCATAGGTTACTGGCACGGCCTTCCCAGAATCTTATCTACAACTGGTGAAGTTTTAATCAATGGCCGCCGTGCCCGTATCCTAGGCCGCGTTTCAATGGACCTGACCGTAGTGGATGCAACCGGAATTAAGTGCCAAGTGGGGGATATCGCTACCCTAATCGGACGCGATCAAAACGACGAAATCTCCGCTTACGAATTTGCCGCCAAAGCCGGCGGAGCTAGTCACTATGAAATCGTCACCCGCTTGAATCCGCTTATGGAACGCATTATTACATAGATGAAACCAGTTAATATTAATTTTCAAGAAATCCAAAAACAAAAACGTTACCGCAAGACCCTGATCAAAACCTCCGTTTATTTGATCATTTTTGGGGCCATAATTTTTGGAACTATCCGGCTAGTCTTTTACTCTTCTTTTCTCCGCTTTGATGAAATAGTTATCAACAATATTCCTGAAGACAAGAAGGATGTTCTTCTAGCTTTCCTAAAAACCAAAATTGAAACTGGGCCGTTTTTAATTCGCACTCTTGGAACAAATAATTTTTTGTCCTGGCCGAGCAATCTTTCTGGGAAAGACTTAGAATCCATGCCTAGTGTTGAGAGTTTAGAAATTAAGAAAAACTATTCCGATAATTCTCTCGTTATCAATGTTGTCGAACGAGAGCCATTTGCGATTTGGTGTCTTAAAAAAAATTTGCCAGAGCGCTGTTTTTGGTTTGATGAAAAAGGAATTGTTTTTCGACAAGCACCGGTTACAAGCGGCAATATTATCAAAATCATTTCCGATTATACCCAAGACAACCTCGCCGTGAACACCAAAATTCTTCCCGAGGAATTCTTGCCCAACTTCCTCTCTATTCTTAATGTCCTATCTTTATCTGGGCTTAACTCTAGAGACATTGCCATTAAAGATTTAGCTCTCCAAGAGGTTGAAGTGAGTTTGAGCCAAGGTCCTGAAATTTACTTTAGTTTAAGGCACGACTCTAAAAACTATCTTAAGGCCATCCAGTCTTTAGCTAATCACTTAAAGCTTTCTAATCTTAAATACATAGATTTAAGAACTGAAAATAGAATTTACTATCGTTAAAAAATCTTTCCTTTATAACTCTTTTAATAGATGCTAAAATTTTTCTAAAGTGGCTAAATTTTTTGATCCTAAAAAACTACCTCTTGTCTCCGATATTCGAGCTCTTCGTCAATCTTCAGACAATCCCTCGTCGATTTTAAAGAAGAGAAATCCTTTTAGTCGCAAGGATTTGATTAATGCTAAGTTCGAACCGGAGGCTGCGAGCAAGAATCGAGAAAAAAGTTTTAGAAAAAATTTAACTATATCGATTATTGCTTTCGTAGCTATTGGTGGCGTGATGATCTTCTCGAGTTTAAGTAATTTTCGTAAAGAGGTTATGAATTCGCTCGAAAGCGATATCGACCAATTTCGCAGCCAGACTCTTAATTTTGATTTATTGAACAACTCAAGCAGCCTAACTGGGGTCGCGTCCAACGATCGCCTTGATGTAGATGATCCGATTAAGGAATTCGGAATAAAATTTTGGCCAGTCCTCAAGAATAGTTTCGGTACCTATAAGAGCTTCAAGGATCTTTCAGGTCAAGTCGGTCTTCTTCTTAATAAAGTTGATTCTTTAAGCAATAATCTCCTGCCTTGGTTTTTTAATCAAAAAGGCAATTTACTTATCAAAGAACTGGAAGATACTAATCAAATTATTAAATCCATTCTTACTAAAAGTTCTGACCTTTCTTCGACTGCCTCGCGCCTAAAAGATTTCTCGGTGCTCGATTTAGACTTCTACCTTCCTCTTCAAACCGAACTAAGTCAGTATCAAAAGTTTCTTGAAGCTCTTATAACCTGGCTTAAATTGCCTGGCGATCGCCACCTTTTTGTTATGATGCTAAATCCTTCTGAAATTAGGCCAGGCGGTGGTTTTCTTGGAAGCTACGTTGACTTAAGTCTTAGTAATGGATCTTTAAAATCTCTAAACGTCCACGATATTAACGACATCGATCGAGAGCTCGACTTAAAAGTGGTTCCCCCTAAGCCCATTCAAGCCATTGCCTCACGCTGGAAAACCGCGGATGCCAACTGGTTTTTTGACTTTCCCAGTTCCGCAAAGCAGGTTATTCAATTCGCCGAGAATTCTAATCTCTATAAAAAAGATCACATTACTTTTGATGGAGTTATTGCCATCTCCGCCGATCTAGTCAAAGACCTTCTTTCTTTAACTGGTCCTGTCAAACTTGATGAGTTAAACCTAACTATTGAATCAAATAATTTCCTGTCGGAAATTCAGAAGGAAATTCAAACTAAAAGAGAAGCCCAGGATAGTTACCCTAAAAAAATCTTGAAGGACCTTGTCCCTGTTCTTGCCCAAAAACTCCAAGCCCTCGATGCTAACAAGAAACAGCAACTTCTTCAGTTGCTTGGTAATTGGTTTGAGAAAAAGGACATTATATTTTTTTCGAGCAACCCAGAAATTCAGCAATTTCTTCAAAACCTCAATTTATCTGGCGCCGTTTTTGAACTACCTCAAAATTTCATTGGTGACTACCTAGCCGTGATTAATTCCAATTTAGGCGGAGGTAAAACCGATCTTTTCATAGATCAGAAAGTTTACTTTTCCAGCCAAGTTAATGAAGATGGCACTACGAGCAATCACCTTAATATCGAAAGGAGTCATCACGGACAAGAAGGCAAATATTCTTGGTATAAAGTTCCCAATCAAAATTACCTTGAAGTTTTTACCTTAGAAGGCGCTCGTTTAGATAATTTTTCGGGTGGTATCGTTAAAAAAATCAAAAATCCTCTTGACTATAAAAAGGCGAGCTATATCGTAAATCCTCTTGTTTCAGAGATAGAAAGTAGTCGCCGCGATTTCTTGAATTATCCCGAAGTGGAAAGTTTTAATGCTTTCGGGAAAGGTGTTTTTGCCGCCTGGACCAAAACCGAAGTCGGCAAAAAATCCGAAATTGTTTTTGATTACGCCAACCACCTGCCTTCATCTTTATCTGAGGGGAAAATTTATCAGTTTATTTTCGAAAAACAGCCCGGCTCCAAAGGCGAGTATAAGTTTGAGATAAGTGCTCCTATTGGTTTTATTTGGAAAGAAAATAATCTCCCTATTTTTGAATATAATTCCAGCGATCCGCCCGGTCGCTTGATTATTAATCTGACTCTCAAGAAAGCGTCTTAAAACGACAAAAAAACCGCCCAAAGCGGTAACTAAAAAAGAAGTGCTGGGG
>JAKALK010000060.1 GCA_021813155.1 bacterium | reverse complement strand
ATGCCTTGGCTTTCTTGCCCCATTAATTTCCGTGGTTCGAGATTAGAAACAATAACGATTTGCTGATTAATCAAATCCTCGGGTGAATAGCTTTTACCGATGCCGGCGACGATTTGGCGTTGTTCATCTCCAAGGCTAATTTTTAACCTAACGAGCTTATCTGATCCTTCCAACCTTTCGGCTTTTTCAATAGTAGCAATCTTTAGTTCGATATTTGAGAATTCTGCATATGAAATATTACCGTTCATTTTCTTCGGAAAAATTCAAACTATCATCGTCGTTTTTTTCCCTTAATTCTTTTTCATAAATTTCATCATGGTGCCAATCTTCGCAATCACAACTTAATAAGGGCAATCCTCTTTTGGAGCAATCGTCGGCCTGGCAAACACCTGACGTTTTTGATTCGCCGTGGCATTCTCCAGTACAAATGTAGTGAGTCATGGTAAGTTATTTTTACTTTTCGACCTTAGACTTTGGCTTTATATATTCTAAACTAATTTCCTCGTTCAACCCAAAAGTTTTCTTAATGAGTGTCCCCATTTCAAAGCAAGCGTTTTTTAAAATTTCAGTATTGGTTTCAAAACGAGACATTTGTCATTCTTTAGTAAGTTTTAACTTCCCGGACTTCTTTTAGATACTGCTTAAAAGAAACGGGAATTTTAACAGTGTCGGGATTGTCTTTCCCAGAAGGATTATCAGCCTGAAAAACCACAAAACCTTTCTCCGTTATCGGAGGTTTGAATTCAAGTCGAGTTTCGAAAGGAACAAATTCTTCTGTCATCCAATCGGAACGAGCCTGCGCCGTCGACATTGAAATAATATTCCCGTCTTGATCTTCGATCCATGAAGGGAATGAACCCTCAAAATACCAACCTTTTGCTTCTCCCATAACTACTAGGGGCGAATAAATTTTCTGATCTGGATTAAGATTAAAGAGTTTAAGATTTTTTGAATAACTAAGCGTTGATGTTGCCCGCGATGTTGTATTTTTTATGTTTTTGTTCTTTTGGGGAACGGGAATAAAAAAGAATATTAAAAGCAGGGCGACTAGAATTAAAGTTAAGAGAACGAGAATTTTTTTCTCCATTTGAATATTTTCGGCTATGAAGTGATTAAATTCAAGAGGTTATTACTTATGTCGATTCTACCAAAAAAGCGTCATTTAATTGACGCCTTTCTGGAAAAAATTCAATAAGGAATTCTATTTCATTGGCTGACCCATCGGAGAACTGGATGATGCTGCGCAAGTCTTGCAATTATTTTTGTGAGTGAAGAGTTCAAGTAAAGCTGCCAAACCTACCAGAATGTAAATGACTTTCATAACACCCATTGAAATCCAAGCGCCAATGCCAGCACCATTAAATGCATAGAGGAGCCAGTTTAAGCCACCAATGACGAGAAGAATCCAGGCGACTACGTGTAGACCTTTCATAGTATTTTTTCTAATTTAGCTTGAGCCGACCTTTTCTTATCGCTTTAATTAATTATAGCAAATGCATTCAATAACTGGGGAAAACTTAAAAATAGGAAAAGGATAGGGCGACACCGGAATAGTGTCGCCCTCAATGGTCGCCGTTTTTTCTACGGCTCACGATTCTGATTCAAGCAATCGGGCATCCCCTCCACTTCATAGCTCTGGTGAAGCGAAACCAGTCGGTGTCTTCTTTGGTGCAACTTATGTCTTCGCACCGTATGTAGAAAACACGGAAGCCTTCTTCTGGGTTGCCTCGTTCGGTGGCAACCCTTGCAAAGCCAGTTTCCGTCTCCCCGAGCATCAAGAAAATACCGACGTCGAGGTAGTCAGCCAAGAAGTCTCCATCTGGGTCGAGATAAAGGCAGGTTTGGAAGTGGCTGATGTAAGCACATCCTAAGTTAGTACTGGCCACTTCTTCGGCCGAGGCGTATTCGACTTGGCTCCCCGAGATGACCGACCTAGCCATCAGAAGACTCAGAAATTCTACCCCAGAATCAAGGGTGGTGTTGATGATCTTAGTCAGTTCTCCATTTTCATCCATGAAAAGGAGGTTAACTCGAATATCTTTCTTGACAAGGCTATCGCATTCCAATGGCTGATGCGAACCACCGACTTGAACCGCCTTAGACCCTGTAGGGGGCTCGATTGAGAGTACGAAAAACAATGCCAGAACTGCCACAAAACCCTTCCACCTCCCAGACATAGGACCCGCTCCTTTTTAGTTTGAGGTTTGCAGAGAAAAACCCTTTCCGATCAGAATCTAAGGGAAATTTAATAAAAAATTAAGATTCGGTCAATGTTTGGATCATCAAAAGAGTGGCTAGAGCGGCTTCCGCCCCTTTATTGCTTTCTTTTGTCGATCTTTCACGAGCTTGTCTCAAATTATCTGGAGTAAGAATGCCGAAACCGATGGGTAGATTGTAATCAAGCATAGTTTCCATAATACCGTTTGCGGCAGCATTTGAGATATAAACATTGTGATTTGTTTCCCCTTTAAGAACGCAGCCAAGCGCAACTAGGCCGTTAAACTTTTTAGTTTGAGCAAGTTTTTGACAAGCAAGGGGGATTTCGAACGTTCCGGGAACGTGTACAACAGTTACGTTCTGAGCTTTAACCTTATACTCGAAGAGAGTAGTTAGGGCTCCTTCAAGAAGCTTGCTTGTTATGTCTTGATTGAAATCAGAAACAACAATGCCGATTTTGGATCGAGAGCCGTCTAGATTCAAATTAATTTTCTTACTTTTTCGCTGCATGATTGACTTGATTAATATACTTGCCAATTATGTCGAATTCAAGATTGACTAAATCTCCTTTTTGAAGTCGGTTTAAAGTCGTGTGGTTAAGGGTATAATTAATTAAGGAAACTGAAAACCAGGTTGGATCGACATCAACAATAGTAAGGCTAACCCCGTCAATAGTTATGGAACCTTTGCGGACAATAAATTTTTTATACGTTTTAGGAATCGAAACTTTAAGAAGATTTGAGGATGGCGTTGTTTTTATTGAAATAATTTGTCCCACGGCATCAACGTGGCCTTGCACAAGATGGCCGCCGAGACGATCCCCGAGTTTAAGCGGAAGCTCCAAGTTAACAAGACTGCAGATC
>JAKALK010000020.1 GCA_021813155.1 bacterium | reverse complement strand
CTCTCTCTTGTTTGGATTGCGGAGTCTCGTTTAGGTGGTGAGTCCCCCCGCTACTGGGAAAGCGGCTCTCCCAGACAACCGAGACGCCAATGGGCGAACGGCCCATTTCCTAAGGATTATTGTACTTCAGACTAGTATTTTGTCAATGATTAAGGCCTTGATTTTTGTCGATTTTATGATATAGTTTAGCCGCAATAGGGGGTGAACGGCTTCGATAGATTTTGAGGCCTGAGTTGCGAGTCGAGCGTTGTCTCGTAAATCCAACAAACAAATATAACTGCCAACTCAAAAGTTGCAGCTCCAGCGTTCGCTTACGCGTAATACTGGGATCGGTGAATCTGGGCCTCTTAGATTCAAATCCGGTCTTATATAATGAGGCTGGTTCTTAAGTGATGATTCTAACCTAGGAACGAGATAAGAATCGCTTAGTCTGATTAATTTCAGTCTACACTCGTAGATGGCTCAGCGCTAAAATTTCTACACGGCGGTCCGATTCCGCCCATCTCCACAAAAGTAGCAACAAAACTCGCCTTCCAGGCGAATTTGTTTTATCCGGGTGTGCTAATTTGCCAGAGAGCTTCGAAGTAGTGGCGGTGGGCAGTAGCGATATCTTCGCTTTCGATTAAAAGACCAAAAAGCTCTTTTTTTGAAGAGAGGATAACAACTTTGTTATCGTACACATAGGTGGTGATTGGAAATATCACGCCTTCCGGAGCGCGGCGCATCTCGCGTAGATCTTTCTCATTAGAAGGATAGACGTTCGCCGCTTCCCCCCTGCGACGGATAACTCTTAAACTAATCCCCTTTTTAATGCGACGGGCGACCATGCGATCGGCATAATCTCGGCCGAGCACGTCCCATATATTTTCAACAGAGAAGATACCAAATAATTTTCCTTCTCTAGTGTTTAAAGTATCTTCGTAAACCGATTTATAACCATCTATACCAGGATAGAACCGGACCCGCGGTTTGTGTTCGGTGGTGACGGCCAAAGATCTAATTTGAGGGATAACTTCAACTAAGGCTGCCTGGCGTTCTTTGAGGATGGTTTCCAAAGTCTCGGGCTGTTCGGCAACGAAAAGCCGCTTTTTGCCTTGGGTGGAAATGCTCATCAGGCCTTTGGCAACTAAGGTTTCGATGGCGTCGTAGGCGTTGGTTCTTTCAGTTTTGGCTTCAGTGGCGATGGCTTGAGTGGGAGAAGGGCCGAGACGCAGAGAGGCTAGGTAAATCCTAGCCTGTTTTGGTGTTAGGCCATATTCTACAAGAAAGTCTTCAAGATTGCTAATATTGTATGACTTTGGCATACAAAAAGTATATTAAAATTATCTTATTTTTCAAGGTTGTTACATACTTTGTGTGAAAGTATACAAAAAAAGTATTGACTTTTTTGACAAATTATGAAATTTGGAGTAAGGTTCGCTCATGGAAGTGATGAGTACAAAGTGTGTTTCTTGCGGAAGTGAGTTTTTAACTGACCAAGGGGACCAGGCCTTTTTCGAGGCGATGAAGGTGCCGTTACCTACTCATTGCCCCGAGTGTCGCATGGTTCGCCGCCAAGTTTGGCGGAACGAACGGGCGCTTTATAAAAGGATGTGTGCGCTTTGTGGGGAGGAAACGATCACAATGTACGCTCCGGAAAAACCTTTTGTGGTTTATTGCACCGATTGTTACCAGTCCGATAAATGGGACCCAATGACTTATGGCCGAGCTTTTGACTTTTCAAAACCTTTTTTTGAGCAGTTTTCGGCGCTCATGCAGGTGGTGCCGAGAAGAGCGCTTTATCAAGATTTTGCGGAGGGAAGTGACTATTCAAATTGGGCAGTTTATCTAAAAAATTCTTATTTAATTTTCGGCGGGCACCATTACGAAGATACCGCTTATGCTGCCCAGAGTTTTTATCTTAAAGACTGCATAGATGTAGATTTCTCAAAAAAGTGTGAGCAGTGTTATGGGTCGATCCACTTGCGTCAGTGCAATCAAGTCCGTTTTAGCGCGTTTTCGGAGGATTGTGCCGATTCTTGGTTTTTGTACGGCTGTCGGAACTGTACGAACTGCGTTGGGTGCACTAACTTGCGTAATGCCTCCTATTGTATTTATAACCAGCAGTATTCGAGGGAGGAGTACAAAAAGAAACTTACAGAGATGGCCCTCGATACCTACGAGGGTGCTTCGCGAGTTGGGGTAGAGGCCTTGAAGCGGTCACTGCTTTATCCACACAAATACGCTTGGACAAAGAATGTGACTAATTCTTCTGGAGACGATTTGGATCAAGTAAGGAATTGTAAACACTGTTTCTCGGCGTCAGATAGCGAAAACTGTCGCTATTCATTTTTTATACCTGGGGGTGCTAAAGACTCTTACGATCTTGATCACTGTGGCTTAGGACTTGAGCTTACCTATGAGCTCATGAGTGGTTTTGGGAATAATAGAGTGAGGTTTGGAAACCGGGTTTACTACTCGCACGATGTTGATTATTCAGATGACTGTTTTAACTCCGCGAGTCTTTTTGGGTGCATTGGTCTTCGGAAAAAAGAGCACTGCGTTTTGAATAAGCAATATTCAAAAGAAGAGTACGAAGAGTTAGTCGGGAAAATTATCAAACAAATGGGTGACATTCCTTACCGAGATCGTTCGGGGAGGGATTACAGCTTCGGCGAGTTTTTCCCGCCCGAACTTTCACCTTTTGCCTATAACGAAACCGTGGCCCAGGAATATTTTCCACTTACCGAGGAGACAGCTGGGGTGGTTGGGTTTGCTTGGAGGGAGAATGATAAAAAAGAGTATAAAGCCGACGTGAGATCGGAGAATTTGCCGCGGGCGAAAGATGCACCAAGCGACCTAACTGAAAAAATTGTGACGTGTTCACATAGCGGGAGTTGTAACGAGCAGTGTACAAAGGCATTTCGAATCACTAAAAACGAGCTTCAGTTTTATCAGAAACTAGGAGTGCCACTGCCTAGACTTTGCCCAAATTGCCGACACTATGAGCGACTCAATCAACGCAATCCTCTTAAACTTTGGAAGGGTAGATGCTGTTGTAGCGGAGCTGAGTCGGTAAATGGTATCTATAAAAATGCAACTTTTCATATCCATGGATCAGAACGATGCTTGAATGAATTCGAAACTTCCTATGCCCCCGATCGACAGGAAATAATCTATTGTGAAACTTGTTACCAGGCAGAGGTAGTATGAGCGATCAGGCACCGATAGATATCTACAAGTGTGGTTTCCCAGTTATCCCGACTCGTTTTACAACGAAGTAGTTGAAAATAAGAATTCCCTAGTTTTTATTTTAGGGTTCTGATAGATTTAGGTTATATGTCTTGGATATTTTTTGCGATTGCGGCGCCGTTGCTTTACGCCGCGTCGAATTTTTTCGATAAGTTTTTAATCGAGAAGCGAGTGCGGGATCCGATGATACTCGCGATTTTTGGCGGTTTTTTGACTTGTTTAATTGGTTTAGGGATTTTGGTTTTTAGAGGATTCCCCAGTATTCCTTCGGAGCAATTAATCTATTTGTTTGTGGCGGGAATGCTTTTTGGATTGGCACTAGTGCCTTGGTATAAAGCACTTACCCTCGAGGATGCTTCGCGAGTAAGCCCGCTTTTTCAGGCAATTCCATTAATGGTTTTGGCGATGTCCTACTTGTTTTTGGGTGAAAGATTGGCTCAGTGGCAACTTTTAGGATTCCTTTTTATTTTAGTGGGTGGATACTTGCTTTCGGTAAAAGAGTTGGGAAGGGGGATTTTTAGAATACGTAAGGCGCTTTGGTGGGCGCTTCTTGCCAGTTTACTTTTCTCGGTGCCATTGGTGCTTTTTAAGTTTGTTAGTTCGGACTTGGGTTTTTGGGATTCGCTGGCGTATGAATTTCTTGGCGGAGGAATTGGGGCTTTGATTTTGTTTTCGTATGTGGTTTTTTCGAGGCGAGTGGGTTTCAAGGAGGAAATTACTCGAACTCGATTTGGCACTTGGGGGCTTATCGGAAGCAATGAGGCGGTTTATATTATTTCTCGAATGTGTAATTTCTACGCAATTTCTTTGGCGGCGGTTTCGTTAGTGACGGTTTTAGGAGGATTCCAGCCTTTTTTTATGCTGGCGTTTGGGCTTATCCTTTCAAGGTGGTTCCCGAATGTGGTCAAAGAAGACGTCGAGAAAAAAACGGTGGTTTTGAAACTTGCGGCGATTATTTTAATTTTTGCGGGGGTGTGGTTTATTAATATCTAGCCAATGATTAAAGCAGTAATTTTTGACGTAGATGGAGTGCTTCTAGATTCATTTGAGGCGAATTTTCTTTTCTTTGAGAGAATTTCCGGAGCGGCTGGATTTAAGGCACCAACGCGGGAGGAGTATAAAGATTTATTTCATATTCCTATGCGAGATGTGATAAAGAAAATAACGAATCTTAATGATGACGGAGTGAAAGAAATTTGGGAAAGAGCGCGGGGAGGAGAATTTGATAAAGAAGAACCCAAATTAAATTCTGGGGTTGAAGACATTGTTAAGATACTAGATAAAGAATACTTGTTGGCGATTGTGACGAGTAGGGTTAGGCCGTATACTTTTGAGGGGCCGCTTAACGCGTTGCGTAAATTTTTTAAAGTGGCGATTTCGTATGAAGATACAGAAAATCATAAACCCCATCCGGAGCCGTTGATTTTGGCAGCGAGTAAGTTGGGCGTGAGACCGGAAGAATGTGTTTATATTGGAGACGTGGAAAACGATGCTATTGCCGCGAGAGCCGCCGGAATGAAGATTATTATTTATTCTGAAGGCAAGGTAGAAGGAGTGGACGGGCAGACAGTGGATTTTAGGGAAATTCTGAGTTTAGTAAAAAACTTATGAAAAAAATTGCGGTGGATGTGGCGCTTTTGCCGCCGGAGGAAATTGCAGATTTAGCAATTAAGTTAAATCACGAGCTTGTCGGACCGGAGAAAAACAAGATAATTTTGGGTAAAAAAGAAGGCGAGGCGATGCCGCATATGACACTTCTGATGGGGTGTGTTGAAGAGGGCGATCTGATGGAAATGGGAAAAATGGGAGAAGAGATTTCTAATAATATATCGTTGCTGGAGTTAGGGATTTACGGGGTCGACGAAGAAATAATCCGAAAAAATACTCTTGTATCAAGCCTGGGGATTAGGAAAATTCCAGAAATTCAGAATTTCCACGAGAAAGTGCTACGTGAGTTTCAGAATTTTTTTAGAGGTTCAGCTTCTCGGGAGATGTTTTATAATCCGCTCAAGGTAAGTATGGAAGAATTTTCCTATATTGATCAGTTCCCTCAGGTTGCTGGTCTTGCTAAATTTTATCCGCATTTTACACTTGGGCTAGGAAAAATAGTAAAGAGCGGTGTTAATTTCCCGATTGAATTTAAGCCGGCTCGATTAGCGATTTGCCATCTTGGTGATTATTATACTTGCCGGAAAATTTTATGGTCAAAGGAACTAAATTAAACCGAAGGGCGGTTTACGTGGCGGTTGTGGCAACGACGATTGACGGGAAAATCGCGACTCACGCACGGCAATTTACAGATTGGACCTCGAAAGAAGACAAAGATTTTTTGCATAAAGTTTTGGACGAGAGTGATGTGGTGGTAGTGGGGAATAACACTTACAAAACAGCGAAAGCGCCGCTTAGTAAAAGGAATTGTATCGTGCTTACACGAAGCGTTTCTAAGACGATGCAGAAAAATCCTCGGCTGATATTTTTAAACCCGGCGCGGGAAAATTTGGACGGATTTATTAAAAAAGCGAGATATAAAAAAGTGGCGGTTTTGGGTGGGGCGCAATCATACACTTATTTTTTGGAAAACAATTTATTGGATGAAATTTATTTGACGATTGAGCCTCTGATTTTTGGGCGGGGTTTGGCTATCTTTGAAAGTAAGAAGGCTTTTAAAAAATGGTTTCGGTTGGTTTCGGCAAGGCGACTGAATAAGAGGGGGAGTTTGTTGCTGCACTTTGCCGTTTCTTAAGGAAGTAGAAATGGGAACGCGCTCGGAGTGGCCTCCGGGCGCGTTTAGATTGTGGAGAAGAGGGGAATCTGACTTAGAATCTGCGGGGGAGTTTCTCGGACGCCTCTTAATATGAGTTTGCCCTGGATGTAGTAGGAGGCGGACGGGATACACCACCGGCACGTTTCGGCGGCAGTACAGGAACCGCAAGATCTCTTAAAGGCGGAGACCTGCGCTTGCGACCAAGTAACTGGCAGCGCTTCAACGCCAGTTTTCCTCCCGCGCCTTATTCGCTCAACGACTGAGTTGTTGCCGGGATGTTTGTTGCACATGGCTTGCGAGAAGAGCCAGATGGCGTGACAGAGATCAATAGGGTCCACTCCGTGGGAGTGGCAGTAGTCGATCGAGAGGGCTCGGATGGCGTCTAATACCTCTTTTTGATAGAGGTCGCCATTGGTCGGGTCTTTCACCACGACGATCTCGTTTGCAAGGACGATCCGGCAGACGTGGAAGTCGACCGGCAGAGGGAAGACGAATGGCTCAATGATTTTTGATTCGGCGAGAAAGTAGAGAAGCATGCTGACCATTTTCTCGCGGAAACCAAGAAAACCATCTTGGCCACTCCGCCTTATCCTGGCAAGAGCTTCTTCGTAGGTAGAAACGCCCCGGACAAGCTCCCTTGGATCACCGCCCCATCGAGTTTTTAGGCGACGGAAGTTCTCTATCCAAGCCTTACTAATAGCCTTAGAACTGAAGTTGAGGCCGACGGATCTAAGAAGACTAGCGATAGCGTCGGCATTCAACTCTTCCCACTGGTCGGGTTCGAAGATGCTGGGGTAGAGTTCGTAGAGGCGAGCCATAGCCTTAATGGCGGTGACGCTCTTGATACCTCCGCGCATGTAGAAGCAGAGACAAAAGAGGAAAATGGCGTGCTCTCTACCTCCTCTTAAGAGGTTTCTAGGGAGATTGTTAGGAGCTTGGGGTGGCTCAACGCCTCTTTGGTTGAATGGATATCTCCTTTCTCGGAAAAGCTGGAGAAGTTGGCCGAAGATTTGATCCCGTCTTTCGTAATTAACCAACACTTGCATTGTTCTATTCACCTCCTTCCATATGGATGATGTGGGCTGAACGCTGCGCTTATAGTAAGGCGAAGGGGTTTATCTGTCAAAGTGGCGGGATTCTATTTCTTAAAATATAACACCCCATGGAACAGTAATACGCTCCATGGGGTGTTTGTGTGCCGTCCGATCAGCGATCAGGACGTGGCGGAGGAGGACTGAACCGAATTCGCATCGGGGTCGGCGACGAAGATGTTGTGATCGGCGCCGACGGAGCGAACCTTGCTCGTCGGAGTCGCGAAGTCCGTCGCCAGACGCACCAAATTCTTGGCGCCGGGGACGGCGATCAGCGGGGAGTGACCGGGCTTCAGGGCTTCGGGCGGGATGCGATACATCTGGCCGGTGTTCTGGTCGACCCAGACGCCCGGGGTGTCGATGTTTTCGAAATTCTGGACGGTCGAGAAGAGTGTCTGTGTGTTCATGAACCCTCCTGTAGAGTTGCTGGTGTCTCCTTTAGGGAGACGTTTTTACTTATCACCGCACCATGTGGCGACAAGTGGGGTATATTCTAACAAACCACTAAATTTTGTCAAGACCTAGAGCCGTAGTTTGATGTTTGTTGGTGATTTAAGCCCGAGGTGCTATTGTAAATTTGGTCGATATAGGAACAGTTTTTGAAAATATATGGCGAAGCATAAAAATTCTACTCTAGCTGGATTCACTTATTTGGTTTTCTTCTTGCCTTTAATAACAGGGGAGAAGAATGACCCGTTTGTGAAATATCACATGAAGCAAGCAATCGGGCTTTTGATCACGGTTTTGGCGGTGCAGGGAGTGATTAGGTATATTGCAGCGATCGGAGGAGGAATGGGTTTGTTAAACTTAATGGCGTGGGCGCTTAGGATTTTTGCAATTGTTTGGGTAGTAGTTGGTTTCTTGAACGCTCAACGAGGAGAGGAAAAGATGTTGCCGTGGATTGGGAAATACTCAGCTCGACTTTAAAGGAGGCCCAAAAATGGGGAAAGGGGCAACTGATTCTATCAGAAGCCCCTTTTTCGTTTGCGGAACTTGATTCGGAGGATGAGTCCGACAACTAAGGCTACCGAAATTACAGCCCGGAGGTTGTAGACGGTTGCCAGCAAATCTTTTTCTTTGATCGGGAGGTAGAGCGCTAGAGATGAGTTAAGCAAGAAGACAGTCCAGATGAAGGTTGACTCGGTGTTCTCCCGAGCTTTCCAGAGGTGCGTTACCAGAGGAAGATAGCCGGCGATAAGGATGCCCTGAACGGCTAGATTAGAGACGGTTTCATTGCGACTACTACCCCAAAAGACGAGGATGGCTGCGGTGGCCAGAAGACAGGCCGTCTCAAGTCGAGTAAAGCTCAGGGCGTTTTTGCTCCGATTTGATAGACCAACCACAGAAGTAATGGCTAAAGCTGCGGCGACGTCGATGGCATTGCCGATGTTCCTTATCGCATCGTGTTCTTTCGAGAAGAGGTATGTGGTCAAACTCATACTGGTGGCCACAGAGAAAAGGAGCCAACTCGAGAGAACTGGCGAGATCTTCTTTTTGATCGTGAGGTAACAATAGTAGGTAGTAGCGGTGGTAGAGAGGATGGTGACAGCAAGAGCTATTACTTCTCTCAATTTACACTCACCTCCTTTCGCAAAATTCAGGTTTCAAGTTCCAGAATTAGGTCCTGGTTTATGTCTTAAAGGTTTTTACAAGGTTTGTCAACGAAGGTTGTAAAAAATTTTGGGGCGTTTAGAATGGATTTAGGCTTATAGGTTTTTACAAAATGGGAGGATGTATGCTGCGGCGGAGAGTGAAATTAAGCGGGCAAGGAAGAAGTCGGGCGACGCCGAAACAACTTCGAGCATCGGCTCGAAAAAAGAGGTTACGCGCAGAACGAGAGGCGGAGTTGGCGGCGGAGGCGTCCAGACTGGGGATTACAGTTTGGGAACTCAGAGTTCGCTTATACAAGCCAGTTGTTGCTGCGCTTGACGCGAGAAGGTGGGCGGAGCAGGCCGCGATGAGAGAAGCTGAAACCCGAAGAGTGCGCGAGAGAAGGGAATGGGGAATCTATCGTGGATACGGCTGGTGAATCTCACTGACCGAATCAAATATGGACGGCCTGAGCAATCGGGCCGTTTATACTTATGTTTTAAATAAGACTACCCCGGCGCGAGACCGAGGTAGTTTGGTTCTGGTATGAAACCAGTGTTTCAAAAAGTGAAGGTGGCTTCGGCTATGACAGAGTTAACCTTGCTGTCGTAGAAACACTTGAGGTTTGACATCTTTGCGTACTCGTACGCGAGGCCGACGAGTTGATCGACGCGTCCGGTGGTGTTTTGGTAATCCAGCTGCCCGTATAGTCGGAGCGGATCGGACAACCGGATGAAATTCTGGAGCGATGCCGCAGCGTCGCCGTCATTCCACGACATAACCGCAATAGGATTGGCCCAGCGCGAATTAGTCGAGGGTTTCGCCATAACTCCTGGACCAACTCGACGTTCCCAGAAGATATAGCACTCACCATTACTTACAGTGACGACGAGATTGTCGCCGATTGCGTGGGTGATTGCGAGCCAATATCCTTTCCAGTTTAGATCGGCTCGTAAGCCGATTGGCCAGGTAGCGTAGGGACTGGTTGCGTCTAAGAGGCGAGTGAGACGATTGGACTTTTGGCCTGGGAGCGAGTCCAAAATTGAATTTAAGGCCTTGCCGGCTCTTACCGCATACCTCAG
Organism: bacterium; assembly: GCA_021813155.1. GTDB lineage: Bacteria > Patescibacteriota > Minisyncoccia > UBA6257 > 2-01-FULL-56-20 > VMFW01. The sequence goes on along the minus strand of JAKALK010000020.1, from coordinate 4,157 downwards.
AGAACTGTCGGCCGTGACTCCGGAGTACTTCCAGTAGGCCTCTCGCAAATAACTTGCGGTGAAGTCGTACTGGTAGAAAGCCGAGATGCTGCTGCTTGGTTTCTTGAAGGTCAGTTCGACAACGGCCCAGTGGGTATAGTCTTTTTCGGCTCCAACTGGAGTTCGGGCCCCCATAAATCCGCCGATTTTCAGGGGGAATAGATTCTCCAGCTTCTGTCCTTGCGCGGGCTGGTGAGTCCAGATACATAAAAAAAGGACCCACAGGAATGCAGTGATGCGGGTAGTGTGTTTCATGGGCGACCCCTCCTTTGAGGTCAGTAATACAGTATGGTGGGTTTGAGTTGTTGACCAGAGAAAGTTGCTAACCTTCGCTTGACTGGCCACATTTTATACTAAATTTTTGATTTTGTCAATATTAGTGAGATAAAAATTCAATGAGCCCCGGCGGTATTTTGCCGGGGCTCGGTGTGCGGTGGCGCACAAGTCAGTCGTCATCGAGAACTGGAGAGAGATCGATCGGATTTCTGTCCATCCCGGTGATTTTGAGGATGAACTCGGCGAAGCTTCTATCACCGTAGTCCGGATCTTTTCTGAGTGTACTCGTCAAAGTGATGAAGGTTGTCTCGGCTGAGTTCGTTGGGTCGTTTGGAGTGGGTTTATCCTCCCAGTAACGACGGGCCAGTTTCAGAGAAGCGATGACCTTGCGGCCGACTTCGCTGTGGTTACCGTTGTGGCCCAGAACACTCACGAGATCCCTTGAAGAGAGAGTGACCTTTTTTTTCTTGCCGCATAGTATAGTCGAGAGAGTGCTCAGAGCGATTTCGAATGGGTTTTCCCCGAGGCTGTCTAAGACGTTGTCATGGATTCTTGAGACAGCTCTGGTGCCGAGCGGAGAGAGAGGTTTTGGTTTCTCGTCTTCTGACTCGTCGGTTTCCTGGAGGTCGAGTGGCGGGAGGATGTCTGTGAAAGCCCTTCCCGAAGCTACTTCGGAGAATTCAGTGAAGGCCGAAGTGGCGGCGGTGATGAAGTCATCCAGCCCTTCGCGGACGTTGTCTGGGATTAGATCCCAGGCACGCTGCTGATCTGGTCTCGGCAAGCTCAGAAAAGCTTTGATAGTCGCGGCGGTGGTACCGGCGCGATGAATACCACGGACGATTGCTTCGAGCTGACGATTCGTGTCTCCCTGGGAGATGGGATGATCGTCTTCTCCGTGGTGGGCTGATCTTACGCCGAGTTTCAAGGCTCGGAACTCGGGCGGGCTTTGGCCATCCTTCAGGGCCCTCGCTATACCTACCAAGTCTCTCACTGGCCCCTTGAAGTTGGTTAGAACCAGAGCGTCCCCTATTGAGACTTCCTTGGTGATAACCCACTGCCTGACGCGATCAGGCAACTTAAGGAGGCGGACGCGATTGACAATGGTGGCCAGCGACCTTCCCACCAATTCAGCAACCTGTTCCCATGTGTATCCCTTCTCTTCATAGAGTCGGCGATAGGTTTCTGCTTCGTCGATTGGGTTTAAATCCTCCCGGTGGAGATTGGCGAGGATTTGCAGGATGTATTCGTCGAAGCTTCCTTTGAGGATGATGAAGTTGGCATTTCCCCAGCCCAGTTGCTGCATAGCTCGAAAACGTCTTTCTCCATCCACTAGGATATAGCGGCCTCGTTTGTCTGGATCCGGCCTCACTAAAGGTGGATGCAGCAGCCCTTGGGATTTGAGCGACGCTGCAAGTTCAGCGATACTGCGAGTCCCGAAGGTTTTTCGGGGTTGGGATGGATCCGAAGACACAAGGCTTAGGTTTAGAACCCTAAGCTCTCGCCCTAGCTCCCCAACTCCTTTGGTGGTAGCCATGAGTACCCTCCCTCTTTGTGGCTTATGCTTTCATTTCATCTAGTATTTGACTGACTAATGCTGACAAGTAGGACTAGAAAAACACTAGCAGTAAAAGGAAGGTGGTGTCAAAAAGAAATCTATCTGGATTCTCGTATTTCTTTATGGATTATTCTTTTTTTAAGAAGCTCGCGTTTGTCGTGATGCTTGCGCGAGCGAGCGAGACCGAGTTCGAGTTTAATGAGGTTTTTTTTGAGGTGGGCGTTTAGAGGAATTAGTGAGAGGCCTTTTTCGTGAAGGCGGCCGGTCAGGTTTTTTATTTCTGACGAATGAAGGAGGAGACGCCGGGTGCGGCTGGGGTCGTAATTTTCGGGAGCGTTTTTCGGCTGGTAGGCGGGGATTTCGGAATTTAAGAGCCAAGCTTCGTTGTTTTTTATAATACTGTAGCTGGAGCTTAAATTAAAATGGCCAAGTTTGACGCTTTTAACTTCTTGGCCGGTAAGTTCAATGCCGGCTTCGAAAGTTTCGAGGATTTCGTAGTCAAAGCGGGCGCGGCGGTTTTCGGATAGGAGTTTCATGTTTTAATGATACAGGAATGAAAAATTAGAGGGAAATATGATTTTGATGAAGAGGATGTGAATAAATAGTAAGGGTGTTGGCAAAAAAAAGACGGCTGAACCTTCTTTTGGTGAGTTGATTCCCTTCGCGGGCGGGTCAGGGAAGTCTCGTCTCCTTTTAGAAGATCCAGCCGCTAACTCGAGTGGCGGCGAGCAATGTCCAGCAGGGGCCCATGGGGGGCAGGGTGCTAGACATTGTACTACTATGCGGTCGCCGCCACTGATGAAATTCCACTTGCTAATTTATTGGAATATAAGGGGTTTGTCAAATTGAGTATTAAAAAAAGGCTTGGGAGAAACCACAAGTAGTGTTAGTGCAGCTGCCAAGGCCACATTTGATACGGTTCCCCCCAAGCGTTGATTTAATAATAGGACGTTTTTGAAAAAAAGAAAGAGTGGGCGGCGGATAGCTCTTTCTTGTTGCTTAGAGCGATAAGGAAAACAGTTCCAATCAATCAACCCTTAAAGATGTTGCCTGAATTCCCTCCGTTATGGTCCGCCGCCCAGCTAGATGTTTTTATCAAATTTTTTCCTTAACCGCAAGAATATTTTGAGGACCAGTTTTATTGAAAATAAATGTTAGAATTAGTAAGATACATTTCTTAATCTCATGTTTTTAAGGGACTTAAAAGAATTTAAATTGCCGGAGGTGGAAGGGAAGGTTTTAGAATTTTGGAAGAAAAATAAGATTTTCGAGAAAAGCTTGGAAAATCGAAAAGGGGGGCGGCGATTTGTTTTTTTTGAGGGGCCGCCGACGGCGAATGGGCGGCCGGGGATTCACCATGTTTTGGCAAGAGTTTTTAAGGATGTGATTTTGCGTTATAAAACAATGCGCGGTTTTTATGTGCCCAGGCGAGCGGGGTGGGATACGCATGGGCTTCCGGTTGAGATTCAGGTGGAAAAAGAATTAGGCTTGAAATCAAAAAAGGAGATTGAAGAATTTGGGATTGCGGAGTTTAACAAAAAATGCCAAGAGTCAGTTTGGAAATATAAAAACGAATTTGAGCGACTTACGGAGAGGATGGGTTTTTGGCTCGATATGAAAAATCCGTATGTGACTTACGAGAAGAACTACATTGAAACTTTGTGGTGGATTATCGCGCAGTTTTGGAAGAAAAAACTTTTGTATAAAGGAAATAGAATTGTGAATTGGTGCCCGCGGTGCGGGACGGGTTTGTCATCACACGAGATGTCTTTGGGGTATAAAGAAGTGACGGATGATTCGGTTTATGTGAAATTTAAGTTAAAGAAGGGACAGCAAATAACTCGGGACTTCAAAACTAACGACAAAACTTATATTTTGTCTTGGACGACCACGCCGTGGACTTTACCGGGGAATGTGGCGCTGGCGGTTGGAGAGAAAATTAATTATGTTGTTGAAAAAATAAACTTGAAAATACCAGATAAGGAAAAACGAATTGAAGATGGAGACATTTTTATTTGGACAGTCGGAGCAAATATAGGTATTTTTGAAAACGCTGGGTTTCCAAATGAGGGTTTAACGTCAAATATTTTAACAGATATAAAAGGCAAGGACTTGGTGGGTCTGTCGTATGAACCGCTTTTTGAGGTGAAGGCGCTACAAGGTAATCCTTCGACTCGCGCTGCTCGCTCAGGACCCTATCGGGTTTACGCGGCGGATTTTGTGACGACCACGGACGGGACGGGAGTGGTGCACACAGCGGTGATGTACGGTGAAGACGATTATAAAT
>JAKALK010000019.1 GCA_021813155.1 bacterium | reverse complement strand
ATCGCCAAAACCCCCTGGCAAGCTCTTGAAGTTGCATACCTTACCCTAACGAACAGCGAATACATTAACGCCTCCGGCCACATCAAAAATTCTTATTTAATTTTCTGGGCGGACTATTGCGAGAATGCGTTTTATTCGAGCTATCTAAACGGCCTCAAGGATTCTCTCGACTGCTACCGAATGGTAAACAGCGAGCTTTGCTACGAAGATACTGGTTGCAATAAATGTTTCCGAACGTTTTTTTCCGAAGAATGCAGTGCCTGCACCGATGTTTGGTTTTCAAGGAGTTTAACCGGCTGCACCAACTGCTTTGGTTGTATTAATTTAAGAAACAAAAACTACTGGATCTTCAACGAGCAGTATTCCAAAGAAGATTATTTCAAAAAACTTACCGAGTTTAATTTAGAATCGCGCAGAAATCTAAATCAGCTCATAAATAAAGTCGAGGATTTTTGGGCCAAACACCCTCGCCGATTTTACGAAGGCAACAGTTTAAATGTTAATGTCTCGGGGGATTATGTTTATGAATCAAAAAATACCAAAAATGCTTACCTAGTCACCAGTGCCGAAGATTCAAAATTCATCCAAATTAACAGTCTTCCAACAACAAAGGATTGTTACGACTACACCGGTTGGGGTAACAACGCCGAAAAAATTTATGAATCTGCCGTCGTCGGCGAAGGCGTGAGCAACATTAAATTTTCCGACGAATGCTGGCCGGATGCCATAAATATTGAATACTCCATTTACGCCACCGCCTGCAAAAATGTTTTTGGCTGCGTGAATTTAAAACGAAAAAACCATTGTATTTTAAACAAAGAGTATCCCAAAGAAGAATACGAAAAACTTATCACTCAAATCCGCGAAGATATGAAAAAAAATCCCTATCGCGACGCCTCCGGCAAATCCTACCCCTATGGCGAATTTTTCTCGATGGAATTTTCTCCTTTTTGTTACAACGAAACCTTAGCCCAAAGATTTTTCCCGAAAACCAAAGAAGAAATTTTAGAGAAGAAACTAACTTGGCATGACAAAGAAGAAAATCAGTACAATATAACTATTAAAGGCGCCGACCTCCCTGGCGCCATCAAAGAAACCCGGGATTCAATAGTAAACGAAGTAATTGGCTGCGAAAACTGCGGCAAAGCTTTTAAAATAACGCCGATTGAACTTAATTTAATGCGCCGCCTGTGCTTTCCTCTTCCAGAAAAATGTCCTAACTGCCGCCAAGAACGCCGCTTCAAAAGAACCAACCCTCCAAAGCTTTATAATCGAACCTGCCAAAAATGCGAAAAAGAAATCGAGACCTCCTACGCTCCCGACCGTCCCGAAATTGTGTATTGTGAATCATGCTACAATTCAGAAATTGCTTAGGAGCATGATTCATCCTGAGTTTATCGAAGGGCGAACAGTGTTATCAAGCTGAAGTGGCATAGCAACACCACTATGACGCGTCATAGCGGCGCTCAATTCAAGAGCAGTAAAAATTTTTTGAGTATTTGGTAATATTTTTCCAAACTTCGAATATCTACCCATTCTTCATCGCTTCCAATCCCGTCTCCAATCGGACCGAATTCAACCCCAACCCCTCCCGCCTTAGCAAAATGTCGCGCATCCGAAGTGCCGTGCGCTCCGCGTAAAATTATATTTTTGGCGATAATCTTTCTACCCGCCGTCTGCAAAACCTTTAAATATTTATTATTTTTGTCGGTCCGTAACGGTGGTTCCAACTCCAAAATTTCGAATCCAAATTTCTTAGGCAAAATCATCTTAATTTCTTTCGAGATTTTATCTTTATTCTCGTGAAGAAAACGTATATCAAACAAAACCGAACAATCATCTGGAATTTTGTTCAGGGCTGTGTTGCTGGTTCTAATTTCTGCTAAATTCAAAACCGTTGCCCATGTTTCTTTTTCTGGTGTTGGATATTTTTTCTTCAGCAAGTTAAGGAACACATTCATTTTCCAAATTGCGTTTTCTCCTCTCCAGGGATATGCGCCGTGGGCTGTTTTGCCGGTCGCATAAATTTTTCCGGTCAAAATTCCCTTCGCTTCATTCACGATGTCAAAATTTGTGGGTTCTCCAGCAATCACAAATTCAGTCCGCACTCCTTTTACTATTTGGTGTTTTGTGCCGTTAAATCCTCCCACTTCTTCATCGGTCACTAATTGTAGCCCCAGAGGGTAGTTTACTTTTCTGGCGATTCCTTTAAAAGCCATAATCAAGCTGGCGGCGCTCGCTTTCATATCCAATGCGCCTACTCCATAAAGCCGTCCACTTTTAATTTTTGGCTTGTACCGATTTTCTTTTCCCGGCACAACATCAAGATGTCCGTTTAATATCACTTTAAATTTTTTCGGTCTTTTATTAGTGTTAAAAATCAGAGCGCTTTTCACGCCATTATGTTTAAATCGTTCGGTCTTGTATTCTTTTACGTTCTCCAGAGCCAGCTTAAGAATTTCCTCTTGAGCTTCTGGGTTGCCGGCCGTTGATTTGATAGCTACAAATTTTTTAGTTAAAGAAACAATATTTTGTAACATCGATTTTTTATATTAAACCATATTCTTCTATAAAAGAAGGTTAGCCGCGCACCCCGAAAATGGGGCGCGCGGCTAAAGTGTTCATCAGGAGGCAATCTCGGCCATCACCGCATCCACATTGCCGTGAACTCGGTTGTGCTTGGCCTCACTGCTTTCTGTTGGCAAAAGCGTTCTGAAGCCGCCGAGGAAACAAGTCTCTCCATCCAAAGCAGAGAAGAAGACCCGATCAATGTAGGTATATTTCGTGCCGTCCGTTGTGTTAGTCAGGTACGGTGTTGGCATCTCTGGCTGGATAATGTAATCTCCGCGCTGTCGCATCCCAGCCCTCACTTCTTTTCGGAATTCCGAGTCCGCCACACATCCAACCAAGTGCCCGTAACCTCCATAAGTGCCTCTCATCGGTTTGGCGCGCAGCCGAACTTCACCTGCCTCCACGGTTTTAGGATCTATGCCTCGTGATTGCAGGTAGACGGCGAAATCTTCAGAAAATCGATTCCCCCTGAAGTCGGCGTACGCATTTCCCCGAGAAAGATGCTCACTTAATTCAGGAGAAAAGAAGAGGTTATTATTGGACGAGCATAAAGGGAAACCCATCCCGAGTGCGGGCATGTACTCCTTCGTGTCGTTGATTCTCCTGTCGTGTCCCATCCCCGGATCATCGATATTGAGAGTCAGCGTGTTCGCTTTGATGATCCTCCGGATTGTCGGATCACTAAGTAGGGGATGCTCAACCTTAAGCCCCGGCTTCCTTAATACAGCAACTGGGTCTGAAGTACGGGCGTACAGAAGGTATTGGCAGCCCCCTTCATTTTCCTTGATGTGCGTTATGAATTCAGCCGGCGAGAAAAGGCGATCAAATCCAGAAAGCTCCAAGATCTCGCCGTCAGACAGCGGTTCCCCGTTCATGTTTCCGAATTCCGACTCACGCATCCCTGCGTGTTTTTGGTCTGTAACTGCGAGGAGCGCAAGAGGTTTGCCAAATCTGGCCCTTATGCGCGCTAAGGCCGATCGGAATCTCTGGTCAAAGAAAGAACTCTGGCTATTGCTAGCGAAAGCTCTTTGGAGAAGCTGGTACATCGCGAGGGAATTTTCGATTTCGAAAATCCAGCCACGCAGCAATTCTCGTACCTCGCTAGCTGTCATGGCCTCAGCTGAGTCCAAGAAACTCTGCGGCAAGCCAACTATATCGATTTGAACCGCGTAGTTAATTGGCGTTCCGTCCCTCTCGAAGCAATACTGGTAATCCGGTGGCCACTCTCGGTTTTTCATGATCAGTGGCGCGAAGGCCAGGTTAAATTCTTGGTACAACTGGCCGAGTGCCCCGATGACGGCGGCTGGATATCGAATTTTATATCCTTGTAGAACTCGGAAAGGACCCAACGAAGACTTAATGTCTCTCCTTTCTGTTACAGGACCAAGCTCAGCAGTCACTGAGCTCGCAATGTGCCGACCAAGCAGCGAGTTTGTCATTTATTACCTCCCAGATGATATTTTTCACAACCAAGACTCAGCTATCCCGGCTATGAGTTGTTAAAGGACTTTTTGTGCTGATTATTAAGTGCCAATTAGTATTCGCGCTCAATTATCAAAACAAAAATCCCCTAGGACAGGGTCCAAGGGGAGCGCGTATACTAAATAATTACTAGCTCAACCTCTAAAGACCCTCTCCGGAAAGGGGTAATAAAAGCTAAACCAGAAGTTTTGGCTCAGGCCGAAAAGATTCGAGTTATTTAACTTACTTTCAATCATCGATTTTATAATACGCCCCATGTTTTTTCCTGTCAACAAGGAAGTTTAATCCAACCCTAAATAAAAATTACGCACATTGCCTAACTCAAAAGGGGTGTATAATAAACTTTGGCTTGATAAAGGCCGGTTTTTAGTGTGTTGCTAAATGGGCTCTGATTCTAATAATCAAAACAAGATTATAGATTTAGGAAATACGGTTAAAATCAAACTCCAAAACGGAGCTATAAAAACTTATACTATTCGAACATCAAAAGAAACTGACCCCGAAAACGGTATTATCTCAAACGAGTGCCCAATTGGCAGAGCTATTTTAGGCCACGCCATCGGCGAACTTGTTTCTTATCAAGTTGGAGAAGACTCATTTTTTGCCCAGATCATCGAAATCGCTTAATACAGTTGTCAATACTTGACACCACTCTCCTTATCGATGTAATTTTCAGCGGTCACGCTTATCCGGCCCATCCCGCCAGTATGGATGTCAACAACGACGGCCAATACGATGTCTTCGATCTTGTCGACCTTATAAACTTCATATTTAGCGGCGGCCCCGCCCTCTCCTGCCCCTCGGTTTAAGTAAGTTCCTACCCAATTATCCAAGGTAGTGGTATAGTAAAACGGTATGAAATCAAATCTTATCGTCACTTTTGGTTCTCAAACTAGAGGTACCGCCGGGGCTACTTCAGATTTTGATGTGGCGGTTTTATCCAACCACGCCCTGAGCCTCAAAGAAAAAGCCGATCTGGCTTCTAAGTTAGCATCCAAACTTAAAATTTCCGAAGATAAAGTTGATCTCGTTGATCTTTGGAATGCCCCGCCTCTCCTCCAGTTTCAAATAGCAGAAAGCGGTAAGCTTATTTACGGTGAAAATGACGATTTCATACGTTTTCGAGTTCTTGCTTGGAAAAGATATCAAGACACCGCTAAACTTCGCCGAGCCGGGGAAAAATCTCTAGCCACTCAATATGCCAAATGAAGTTATCTTAAAAAAACTTGAACAAATCATTAAACTACTGAACGAATTAAAAATCCTGCTTCTAGAAAAATGTACTTAGAAATCGAAAAACTCCCGGAGTTCGATAACCACGAACTCGTTTCTTGCTTTTGCGATAAAAAAACTGGCCTTCGCGGCTACATAGCCATCCACAACACTAACCTTGGTCCTTCCGCCGGGGGTACCCGCTATTTCCCATACAAATCAGACGAAGAAGCGCTTCGTGACGCCCTGCGCCTTTCTCGCGCCATGACTTATAAATGCGCCCTGGCTGGAGTTCCTTATGGCGGTGCCAAAGCCACCATTATTATCGACCCCCAAAAACCCAAGACCAAAGAATTTTTAATTGAATATGCCAAAAGGGTCAATCTCTTAAATGGGAATTATATTACCGGTGAAGATGTTGGTATTGATCAACGTGACGTCGATATTTTGGCTGAAAATTCTAAATTCATTGTCGGTCACAGCAAAAGTGGTGGCGACCTAGGGCCTTGGGCGGCACTCGGTGTTTTTGCGTCTATTAAGGGAGCCTTTGAAGCTACTTTTGGTAATGACGAAATTAAAGATCACACCTTCGCCATTAAAGGACTAGGCAAGGTGGGATTTAATCTCTGCAAATTTTTATACGAGCAAGGAGGTAAAATTACAGTGGCAAATCGTAGCCCAGAAAAGGTTAAAGACGCTAAAAAACATTTTCCAAAAATAAAAGTCGTTAGTATTAATGAGATTCATAAGCAAAAAGTTGACGTTTATTCTCCTTGCGCTATCGGCGGTGAATTTAACGAAAAAACTATCAGAGAGTTAAAATGCCAAATCATCTGTGGTGGCGCAAATAACCAATTGGCTGATCCAAAAATCGGTGAAGCCCTCCATCACCTTAAAATTCTCTACGTTCCGGACTATCTAGCCAATGCCGGTGGCCTTATTAGTGTTGTTGGGGAACTAAGAAAAGGAGGATATGACCGTAAATGGGTAGAGAAAAAATGTCTGAGTATTCAGCAAACCGCTAAAAAAATTATTGAACTCTCGAGAAAAGAAAAAAAGCCAACCAGTGTTGTAGCTGACCATCTTGCGGAAAGCATCTTTTTAGGTAAAAAGAAAGCCCAACGTTAAGCCTACTCAAAAATCAGTATCCTGTTATAATATAGGATATGATTGGTAAATCGGTAGAAATTAAAGCCGATAAAATCCTAGGTTCTTTACGGAAAAAGAAATCTGAATTTTGGTCTCACGAGCGAGAAAAAAATGCCCTTTCGCTATTTAAGGATGCCGCCAAAAGAGTCCCGGCCTACAAAGATTTTTTAAAGAAACATCGCGTTGACCCGGCAAAAATAAAAACTTTCAAAGATTTTGAGCTTCTGCCGACAACTGACAAAAAATCTTATCTCCGCGAATATCCACTCGAAAAACTCATTTGGGATGGCCATTTAAATAAACCTATAGTTTATACTTCTACCTCTGGCTCCACCGGTGAGCCATTCTATTTCCCAAGAGAACAAAAACTCGACTGGCAATATTCAATTCTCGCCGAAGAGTTTTTGAAAAATAGTTCTTACGGTACCGGTGGTCCGACTTTGGTGATTATTGGTTTCGGTATGGGCGTCTGGATTGGAGGAATTATTACTTATAAGGCTTTCGAGATCGCCACTCAAAGATCTAATCTTCCTGTTTCAATTATTACTCCTGGCATTAATAAAAACGAGATTTTTCACGCGCTCCGGAGTTTATCTCCGCAGTATCGCGAAACAATTCTAATCGGCTATCCACCTTTTATAAAAGACGTTTTAGATGAAGCTCATGATGAGGGTATTAATTTAAAAAAACTTAACATGCGCCTACTTTTTGCTGCCGAATCCTTCACGGAAAAATTCCGCGATTACGTTGTAAAAAAAGCCGGAGTAAGAAATCCTATTTTAGATACGTTAAATATTTATGGGACTGCCGATATCGGCGCTATGGCTTATGAAACTCCAACTTCAATTTTAGTTCGCCGACTCGCAATGAAAAATCCAAAACTTTTTAAAGATATCTTCGAGGACGTGAGCAAAACTCCTACCCTCGCCCAATACAATCCCTCCTTCATAACCTTCGAGGCTCAAGGAGAAGACATTCTCCTAACCGGCCGCAACACGATTCCTCTTATCCGTTATTCAATTGGCGATCATGGCGGCGTGATGAGTTTTGCTCAACTTGAAAAAAAGCTAAAATCCAATGGCATTGATCTAAGAAGGGAGGCTAGGAAAATTGATGCAGAGAGAAGTATCTCTGAGACTCCTTTTGTATACGTTTATGAAAGAAAAGATTTATCAACAAAACTCTATGGCGCCATTATATATCCCGAACACATCCGAGAAGCCCTCCAGCATGAGAAGCTAGAAAATTTCGTAACTGGGAAATTTACTATAATGACTAAAACCGATAGAAAACAGAATCAATTTATGGAAGTTCACGTCGAGCTCAAGCCAAAAATGAGAGCCTCAAAGTATCTCCAAAAACTCTGCCACGATTTAATTGTTGAAAGTTTACTTCTCAAAAATGCTGAATATAGGAATAATTACTCTTCTATTCCACATAAAGTAAAACCAAAAATGTTCTTCTGGCCTCACGAACACCATCTTCATTTCAAGCCAGGCATAAAACAAAAATGGGTTAAAAAAATTCCAAAATGACCCTCGAAGAAATTCTTTCCCAGAAAGCAAAATTATCTTCGGAATCAAAGCCGACAATTTTTGACATCAATATAAAAGAAGACGAAACCTCCATCGCGAATCTCCTTAACGACAATAAAATTCAACATGTTGTTGATGATTTTAAAGAACAACTTAGCGAGTTTTTCGCCGTTAAAAACCCATCTAAAGTTTTCTCTCCCACATTTAAAGAAGAGCTAGAAAGTTATATTTCCAGTCTTGAGAAGGAAAAACCGTTTCAATACCACGGAAAATGGGTCTACTTCCCATGGCTTTCCACTCTCGTTCACATATTGGATGAAAATGATTTTCAATTAGTTCGAACTGCTCGCAATAAAAACCTTATCAACGCCGAAGAACAAGAAAAATTTTACAATGCCACAATCGGCATCGGGGGATTAAGCGTTGGTAATAGCGTCGCACTATCTATCGTTCTTCAGGGTGGAGGGAAAAGAATTAAACTAGCCGACTTCGATACTTTAGCGCTTACTAACACCAACCGCGTCAGAGCCGGCGTCCAAAATCTTGGTCTTCAAAAAGTTTTAGTCACCGCTCGGCAAATTTATGAAATTAATCCGTATGCCGAATTGGAAGTTTTTGCCGATGGTTTAACAAAAGAAAACACTGGTCAATTTTTTAGTGGACCGCCCAAGTTAGATGTAGTAATCGATGAATTGGATAATCTCGCAATTAAATGCCTCATCAGAGAAGAGGCGAGGAGATGCCGGGTGCCATTAGTGATGGCCGCCGACAATGGAGACAACGGAGTAGTGGACATCGAGCGATACGACCTTGATCCCGAAACTAAATTTTTCCACGGCCGGATAGGTGATGTTTCTTACGAAAAACTTGTTGGGTTAGACAAAATGGGCATCGGTCGCCTCATTGTCCAACACATTGGAGTAGAAACCGTCACTAATCGCGTTCATGAATCAATGCCCGAAATAGGCAAAACCATTGTATCTTGGCCTCAGCTCGGCGGGGCTGCTCTTCTAAATGGTTCGGCGGTGGCTTATTCTGTAAGGCGTATATTAAATAGTCAATCAATTGAAGATAATCGAGCCCAAATTTCGCTTGATGAAAAACTAATACCTAATTTCAATTCCCCGGAAGAAATCAAAAAACGTGCAGAATCTACCGAAAATTTCAAAAAGATTTTCGGACTTTAGTAATTTAAAAATCAATTTTTTATTTAGGCAGTATTTTTAATCAGTCCTCTATTTACAAAAGCACTCATAAATGCCAAGATATTGTATTCTTTGGGATGGTCTCAAGGGATACAATTGACAGCTCTTTTACAACCAAGGAAGGAGGAACAGCACGTATGCGCGGAGTAGAAGAAGTAATGATGCGCTGCAAGCTTATCCTCGATCAGCCGGATATCGTGGCGTTAGTCGGGGAGAGTAGTAGCCCAACATCGGCTTATGACATGGCCATGAGTGCTACCGGCAGTGAAAAAACCGCGAAAGCAGCCCGCTGGCTTGGGGTATTGCGCAGGGATTATCCTGGTCACTACGCTGAGCTCACACACGAACATTCCTCGCCACACCCAGAGAACACAGCAAGAGAAGGAAGGGGCAATGAAAAAAACCTATGCAGTTGACTTACTTGGCCAGACTCCAAGTAGCGCACAGGTCGTCGAATTCTATGGCTGGGTGAAGGCTCGTCGCCGGCACAACCATGCGATCTTCTTGGACGTATGTGATTCCACGGGAACGATTCAGGTCGTGATTGATGGCGCAAATAACACGATTTTCGAATTAGCAAGGCGGATAAGACAAGAAACAGCGATTAAGGTCGTCGGAATTTTGGTGGAAACCCAAAGATTATATCCACCAAAAGAAATCCTTGCTGAGAAAATCGAAATTATTGGCGTCAGCACGATTAATGTCTCTCCTCATCCACGGTCAGACATTAACATCTTTGAAGAAGGACTACAGGAGAACCTTCTTCATAGGAGGCATTTCTACCTCCGCAATGAAAAGATCGCAGCAATCCTTAAATTTCGTCACCTTCTCACGCGGGCCGTGCACCAATGGTTCGGAGAAAGGGGTTTCATTGAAATTCACGCTCCAGTACTTACGCCAACGCCACTCTATGAAGATAGAACAGCGATGGCGATTCAGGTGCATGGGCAAGATGTATACCTCACGCAATGTGTTGGATTCTATCTCGAGCAGGCAGTCCACGCCCTTGAGAAGATCTACAACATGGGACCCAGTTTTCGCGCCGAGGAAAGCCGTTCCAAAAGACACCTGATGGAATACTGGCACATCAAGGCCGAAATGACGTTCGTGAGCTTCGAGGATCTTGCGGCGACAGTCGAGCAGTTCATCCACGATGTAACCGAGCAATGTGCTATCAGCGGCGCACCGCTCGCAAAAACCATTGGCACTGAAATATGCCAAGATGGACTAAAGATTCCATTTCCGCGTATTGACTACAAAGAAGCGGTGGATTGGCTCAAAATAAATGGGTCTGACATCGAATTCGGCAAAAGCCTGGGCTCCGACGAAGAAGCTTTGCTTAGTGACCGGTTCGGTGAAACCCCATTTTGGGTTGTCGGTATTCCGCGCTCCATTGAACCCTTCCCATATATGATCGATTCAAGTGATCCTCTTCGTACGAGGACCGCTGATTTGATCGCGAGCAGAGGGTTTGGTGAACTACTTGGAATCGCCGAGAAAATCCACAACCTTGAAATGCTCGACGAAAGACTCGCCGAGAAGGGCAAAGCAGGCGACCCCCGCTACGAATGGTTACGGGAATTGCGTCAGTACGGATGTGTGCCACACGGTGGTTTTGGTATGGGACTTGAGCGGTTTATCCGCTGGCTTCTACAGATTCCACATGTGCGAGATACCATTCCTTTTCATCGTGTGTTTGGTAGAAGAATTGATCCTTAAAAGACAAATACGCCAAGCCGATAAAGGCAAGGCACATTGAGAGGAGTAAGTAATGGAACGGACAATGATAAAGGGGCTTGGATCTAAGAGTGGAGAAACTGTTCGAATCTGTGGATGGCTTGGAGCTATCCGCGATCAAAAGCGTATGCAGTTTCTAATCATCCGCGATCACACTGGTAGCACTCAAGCGATCCATGATAAGGCGGCGAATCTTGATCTGGCTACAATTATCAGCGGCATCACTCTCGAGAGCGCAATTGAAATCACTGGCAAGGTTCTGTTGAATCCATCAGTGAAATTCGGCGGCCTCGAAGTAATGATCGAGTCTGTAGTTGTTGTCAGCAAAGCAGCTACGCCTTCACCGCTCAATGAAAACTCAAGTTCTGACGCAAGATTAGACTGGAGATTTCTGGATCTGCGCACCGCACAGAACTCGCTCATCTTCAAAATCCAAACCGCTGCCGAGCATTCCATGCGTTCGTTCTGGATATCGGAAGGGTTCATCGAAATGCACTCCCCGAAGTTCATGGGCGGCGCAAGTGAATCTGGCGCGGAACTCTTTGAAGTGAAGTACTTCGACCGCAAGGCGTATCTCGCCCAGTCGCCGCAGTTCTATAAGCAGATGGCGATGGCGGCGGGGTTCGATCGCGTGTTCGAGATCGGGCCGGTCTTTCGAGCTAACCCATCCTTCACTTCACGGCACGACACGGAGTTCACCAGCGTGGACGTCGAAATCTCATGGATTGATTCTCATGAGGACGTTATGCAACTTGAAGAGCGTTGGCTTCGCCACGTACTTCAGGCGTTGGAAGCAGAGTATGGCGAGGAGATCAAAGCAACGTTTGGCACGGAGATCATGGTTCCCAAGCTTCCGTTTCCGCGTGTGACCATGGAAGAGGCGTACAACATCCTCGACCGGATGGGTCATCGTATCGAGCGAGGCGAGAAAGGAGACCTCGATCCGGAGGGAGAACGGCTCTTGTGTCGACATTTCCACGAGAAAACTGGCCATGAGTTCGTCTTCGTCACGGAGTATCCATCAGTGGTGCGGGCGTTCTATCATATGCGTCCCGAAAACAAACCCCATCTCACTAAAAGCTTCGACCTTCTCTGGAAAGGGCTCGAGGTAACAACAGGAGCGCAACGGGAACATCGCTACGAAATCCTCGTGGAGCAAGCCAAGGAGAAGGGGCTCTCGCTTGAGCCTATTCGTTACTATCTGGACTTCTTCCGCTACGGCTGCCCACCTCACGGCGGTTACGGTTTCGGCCTCACTCGAATGCTTATGGTGATGCTGGGTGCCAAATCCGTGCGCGAGGTAACGTATCTCTACCGAGGCGTCAACCGACTCACTCCGTAATATAGAGTCGGAAATCACAAAGCCCTGACTGTCATTGTGCAGTCAGGGCTTCCTTTTATTAATAGCAGGAGCTACTTATTCTCAAAAAGGAAGTACATTGAGCAAAATTCAACATGCACTCTTTTCTGATTGAGTTTTTGCGCAAGTTCTTTGGCTAAATCTTCTAAAATTTCTATCGCTTCTTTATCGGGCGCATCCTCTCTAATTATTCCTTTGTAGTGAAATGCGGGTTCATATCTTGAAGAGATATTTTTACCATCAACCCAGGGATAGATAAACTGACCCTCCAGTAATGTTCCCACTACAACTTTTTCCCCCGCCCTTATTCTCTTTTCCAGCCAATCCTGAATAACATTGCGAGCATCAGTTATCGTATGTACAGGACTGACTAAATCATACCCCTCTCTTAGCCCGCCCGAAATTTGAAATGGTCTATATGGTTTCTGATCCATATCGTAAAATTAAGCTTGTGAATTATTTTCTACTATAAAACTTTATGTGAGTATTTACAAGAAGCCGTTTATAGGTTATATAGAAACTTGGAATATTGGCGAACAAAGTGTTCACCATCCGCTCTTTTACATTACGGGAAGGAGAAGTAAACAATGAGCAATACATATCTATCTTCCATTGTAAAGTCTGGTCAAGTCAACACTCCGCCGGGTAGTTACCTGACAATAAAGGAGTGGGTTCGTAACTCCTTTATTGGTGCACAATCCACAATCCTTGAGGTTGGATGCTCAACGGGTTTTATCAGCATCGAAATAGCTCGCTATACTGGTGCTACGTGTATAGGAGTTGATGTTGATGAAGCAAGTATTGCTACTGCTAGGCGAAATATAGATAGACACATCGCTAGCAGAGTGTCCTTTCAACAAGGAGACGCGGGCAGCCTACCTTTCGCCGACAACCTCTTCAGCCATGTTGTGATCGGTGGACATCTTCCGTTTATCCAACCAGACGAGAGAAGAAGGCATATCATCGAGGCATTACGTGTTCTAAAACCGTGGGGCTACATACTAGTCGCACTTTACTACTACCATTCACCCCCGCCTCCAGAACTCGTTGATGAATTCAATACTAAGATAGGCACGAAGCTGTCCTCCGACGGAACGAGAACCTATTGGTCTGGACTTTTCAACGGACTACCACTCACTCTTGAATGCGAGTCTGAATACAATGTGTTGCCAGGAGATAAAAAGCGAGTCCAGCAATATGTCGAGCAGATGCATCTGGAAACACAAAACGACTGGCAAGAATATCTGCGACTATTCAACGAAAACGGTCGCTTTCTCAGCTACTTCGTCAAGGCGTATAGGAAAATCCCGAACGAACCAAATCTTATGTTGCAAATACCGCGTGGGGGTATTTACAATGTAAGACGAAAGTCAACTCGTGATTTTTAACTCGATGAAAAGTAACCAGCACGGCCCGGCAGGTTCTATGACCTGCCGGGCTTCTCTATCCCCAGATTCTCTTCGCTAGCTCAGAAAGTTTATCATCATCGGTTCGTTTATAGTCATGAGAAGAAATATACCCCTCGTATTTTTCAAAATATTTATCAACATTTGATTTAATCGGTTTCCATTCTGACATTTTTGTGCCATGCATTGGAAAAAGTTTCGCGTGAGCATGGTCAACGCCGAAGCCCTCGAAAATCATACCTGTTCGTCCGACGTCTTCTAATTTTGAATCTAGTAATTTTGCCGTTTGCTTCGTAGCCATCACTAACCCCATCATAACTTCTTCTGGTAAATCAAAAACATAAGAAGGGTAATGTTCTTTCGTGATTACAACAGAAAATCCTTCTGTATTTGGAAAAATAGAAAGAAAAGCAAGATGTTTGTCATCTTCCCAAAAAGAATAACAAGGAATATTCCCAGTTACGATTTCACAAAAAATGCACTTGTTGTCTTTGGTTGTTGGTTCATATTTTGCCATGTTTTTATTATAACAAAAATCAGATTTTTTGTAATTAAAAACTTATACGGTGAGATCATGAGT
>JAKALK010000018.1 GCA_021813155.1 bacterium | reverse complement strand
TATCCTAGCATTTTCTAGAAGACTTTAAAAGATAATCACTCTCTAAAACCTGCCAAATTTAGAATTTCTTGCGCAATTATTTCCGACGCTTTCGGTTTAAAAAAAATCAAAGAGGCCTTACTCATCATCTCAGATTTTTTTGAATCGCCCAATATCTCCTTGAGTTGATGGATAAAAATATTGATCATAAGATTTTCTTCTTCAATAACAACTCCTCCGCCAGCACGAGCAAATTCAAAAGCATTTATCCGCTGGTGATCTTGCGCCGAACCATGAAGAGGAATCAGAATAGCAGGCTTGCCAAACGCTGCGATTTCAAAAATCGTACCGCTACCAGCCCTAGCTACCACCAAATCAGCGGCCATCAAAGCCGTTTTCAGCTCCTGGTCAAGGTACGGTAAGGCCTTATAGCGATGTTCGAGTTCAGCTTTGATAGGCATCTCAATCAACGCCGCCCGAGACAATTTCTGTACCTCCAAAAAATTATCGGGTCCCGTCTGATGCAAAACCTGTGTCACTTCTAAAATTTTCTGCAAATTTGCCAAAACAAAATCATTCATCCTCTTTGAGCCTTGCGAGCCTCCCAAGATTAAAATCAGAGGCTCATCCTCGTTAAAATTTAATTGCTCTTTAACAACCTCGTTCAAGTAGCGTTCCCCTAAAAGATCGGCCCGAACAGGATTACCGGTAAGCATACATTTTCTTGAATCGAAATAAGTCAAAGTTTTTTCGAAACTGACTGCAATTTTTTTAGCAAAACGACTTGAAACAACATTAGAAAGGCCCGGAACCGAATCCGATTCGTGGATAATTATTGGAACTCGATAAAACCAACCCGCGAGAATCACCGGCAAAGCTCCCGAGCCACCTTTAGAAAAAATTACATCCGGCATAATCCAAAAAACCTTAAACCAAGCCTGGAATAACCCTAAGAAAAATTTCGGAATATCCAAAATATTAGACAATGAAAAATAACGACGCAGCTTCGAGGTTGGAATAGAATGCATCTTTACCTCTTGACTATTTGCAAGAACAATACTAAAAGGATCGATGCGACCCAGATAATGAAAATCAACTTCGATATTTTTTGAAGAAGCTAGTATCCTCACTTGTTCGCACACCGCCACAAGAGGATAAATATGACCTCCACTCCCGCCGCCAGCTAAAAGAACTACCATCCGATTAACTTTCATAATAAATAAATTCTAGCATTATAGTTTTAATTTCTTGTGTATTTCGAAACGTTAATAATAATCCCACTCATCGTCAAAAAAACTGCAAGAGCAGTCCCGCCATAGCTAATAAAAGGCAGGGGCACGCCAGTCAATGGCATCAAACCCGAAATTGCAGCGATATTTATAATTGACTGAATTCCAACAATCGACGCAAAACCAATAACTAAGAGCTGGCCAAATTGATCCCGCATATTTCTCGCCAACATAAAAAGGCGAAAAATCAAGACCCCAAAGACAGCCACTAGTGCTCCAGCCCCTACGAAACCTAGTTCCTCACCGGTAACGGCAAAAATAGAGTCGTCGATTGGTGCTGGTAAATAGTTAGTTTTTGTCTTAGATTCCCCAAATCCAACCCCAGTCCAGCCTCCCGATCCAATAGCAATTAGAGCCTCCTTTAAGTGATAACCCGAACCTTCCAAATCTCCCCCTCCCTTAAAAAAACTAGCAACCCTCTGAAAACGATACGGAGTCAGATAAACAACAATCCCTAAAACCACAATCCCAATCAAACCCAAAGTTAGCAAATATTTTATTTGAATTCCACTTAGAAAATACACGATCAATCCGGCTCCAACTAGAATTACAACCATACTCGTAGCTGGCTGTAACAACAATAACCCCGCCGTCACCCCTGAAATCAATAAAAAAGGCAGAAAACCAGCCCAGAAACTCTTTCCACGATGAACTTTTGGATTGCTAAGCCAAGCGGCAAGATAAATTATAAAAGTAATCTTTAATAGTTCCGCGGGTTGAAAACTCATCGAACCAAAACTTAACCATCGTCGAGACCCCCCTGCCACCACCCCAAATTTAGTAAAAACTAAACCTAAAGTAACTAAGCTGACCAATAGTAATGGTAGCGCCAATTTTCGATAATATTGGTAATTCAGTTTCGTTCCGATAAAAAAACCGATCGCTCCCAAAATTAAACCACTAACCAATTGGTGCTTCAGGTAATAATAACTATCATCAAAACGAATTTTTCCAAGCTCCGAAGAAGCACTTGATAACATCACCAAACCAAAAACTACCAACACAAAAAAAATAGCCAGCAAAAAATAATCTGGACGATGACCAACCTTACGTTTAACGCCAAGCATAAATTAAGCTTTAAATCTAAGAAACCTACCGTTTAAAACACCGGTAAATTCGCCGTTTTTTACAGCCAACCGACCATTCACAACTACAAAATTAACCTGATCGCCCTTAAAAACCACCAAATCAGCAAAATATCCCTCCTTTATTAATCCCCGATTAATTAAATTAAACTTGCGAGCCGGCTCAAATGTTATTTTCTTAATTGCTTCATCAATTGACATCAAATTATCATTTTGAACCATCGACAAAAATTTAGTAAAGGTTGAAGTCGCCCTTTCAGGTTTTAAAATCTTTCGCCGCGGATTCAGTTTAAAGCTGGCCGCATTTGAAGCCACCAGCGAATGACGGCTTTTTAGGGCTTCTCTCACTAAATCAAAATTAACATTCTCGTAAAAAATTATCGCCTGAAGCTTTGTTGTAAGCATTAATTTCATAAGTGCCTCTCCGAAACTCTTTAACGAAAACATTTTCTTAAGATCAAAAAGAGTATAGCCTACAAGCGCCTCATTTCCCGGAGCCTGGGCGACAACAAAATGTTTAGGGTCAACTGCGGGTAATTCTTTTAAAATTTTTGAACGCAACCATTCGTCCTGCAAGCTCATATTCATTACGTCCAAATTTTCTTTTTGGGCCCAAGCCGGCAAAAAAGTATAGAGTTTTAAAATCCTTGTCGAAAAAGGATAGACGCTATACTGTACATCGTCTGCATTTGGTAAGTTATGAATACGATCTAAGACATTCTTATACGCATCCTCGTAACCATAAGTAGGCATAAAGTGACTTATCAATGTCTTCACTCCCACTTCTCGAACCAATCGCAAAGTTTCGTCAACGGCCTCCTTCAAAGCAATCGTTTCACTTCGAAGATGTGTCGCGTACACTCCATCTACTTTTTTGACTATAGTAGCCAAAGCACTAATTTCAGCATATGGAACGTCGCGACTTTGAGCATATCCCAAACCAGTCGACAGCCCCCACCCCCCTTCCTCCAGCGCCCGATTAAGAATCTCGACAAAAACCTTCAGCTCATTCTTCGTTAGGTCTCTGGGTTTTCGTCCAATGATTGCCTGCCTTATCGTCGTATGTCCAACCAAAGTTGCAAAGTTAACTCCACGCGGTATCTTCTCTAGAACCTTAGAAAATTCGTCCATCGTGTGCCAGTCAACATTTACTTCTGCAATTCGCGTCCATTCTTCAAGAGCCTCTAAGCTGCCGTAAAGCAAGGGCGCCAATGAAGCACCGCACATACCCCCGATAATCGACGTCACTCCCTGCTTAATAAAATCTTCTTGCGACGGGTTTGAAAAAACACTCAAATAGTGATCGGATTCTGTATCGACATCAATAAAACCGGGCGCAAGAAACATTTCCTGTCCTTCGATAATCTCGTCTGCGCTCTTTCCAGGAAATCGCCCTATTGCAGCAATCTTATCCCCGTTTACAAAAACATCAAAGCGGTCGGGTAGCTTCCGCTCGCTTCCTAAAATCTGAACATTTCGAATCAAAAGAGTCATTTCCTACCTAAAAATTATATCACGATTAAACTAGACTAAAAAAATGCAAGAAGCCGAGACCACTGGTCTCGGCTTGCGTGTTCTCGTCCCCCCTGTTACTGCGCATCTTTCCAGGTCACCCACATCACCACCAAATCCGAATCAGGGACAGACAAAGTATCAAGCTTAATCACAATTTTACTGCGATCACGAGCCTCGAGCGAAATCCTTTGGGCAAGGGTCTCGAAAAGAGCGTGTCTTACTCCTTCCCGTCCGATCGAGTCCTGTGAAATACTGGAACTAGAAAAAGAGGCGCTGAAAATCGAAGCTCTTGAACTCACTGGAAGCTCACCGACGGTAACTTTATGCCCCAAAAACTCCTTTCCCAAAACAACAGCGCCCGCAACCGCCAGAATTATTAGAAGAAAGCCAGCCACCGATTTTGCCGTAACTTTCTGGTCTCTCAGATCAGGCATACTTCTACTAAACTCCTTTCCGGTCACAACGCCCCCCTCTCAATTTCACTAAATTATAAACTATGCCGGGGTACCCAAAATGAAGTACCCCGGCTGCCAGTGAAGAAGTCTCCGGGCAAATCCCGACGACCCATTCATTATATCACACTTCGTAATAAAAATCAAAAAAATCTATAGATCCTTAAAAAATTTCACGCGGTCACCATCTTGTAGGGAACTAACATTCCCATCTAAGTCAGTTCTAAAAATCTTAACACCAAAATTACCGAGACGTTTCAACGTTTCAACCCCTGGATGCCCATAGCGATTTTGCCCAACTTCAATAACCGCCACCTTGGGCTGCACAGCGCCTAAAAAATCCTTTCCCAGAGAGTACTTAGAACCGTGATGCGGAACTTTCAAGATGTCAGCCACTAAAGACGTCGTCGGGTAGTTTCGTAATAAAAACTTCTCCGCGCTCGCTCCAATATCGCCCGTCATAATCACCTTGAGCTTAGGAGTTTCAAACCGCACCACTAAACTTGTATCGTTTAATTCACCGCTTTGAAGAAGATCCCGTCCCGGCGACAAAATCGCCAGTTTGTTATCTAAATACTTAATAGAATCGCCAGCGCCAAGTCTGATAACTGGTATCTTATTATCACTAATCTTCTTCATTAGTTCCTTCCATTCCGGCGCCTGAGACTCACGGCCATTAAGAATAAAAGCTCCAAAACTATATCGGTCCAAAAGATAGTTAAATCCATTAAAATGATCAAGCTGAGGATGGGAAATAATCGCAAGGTCGACATACTTCCGAACACCCTCTAATTTCTCAAGAGATTTTATAACCTTAGAATTCGGCCCGGCATCGGTCAAAATTTTAACGTCTCCTAATTGCATCAAAGCACTGTCTCCCTGTCCGACATCAAGAAAATGTAATTTCAATTCAGTGGGCCAACCTCTAAAAATCTGATACCATACCAACCCGTCCAAAAATATAATCCCTACAATTACTAACAAACTAAGATTGCTGGTGTTTCGTTGCATTTTTAAAGTAAATTATACCCAAAATAATTGCGTAGTAAGTCGCCGCTAAAGGGCCAGAGAAAATACCGCCCGATAAAGCAATGTAAAATTTCGAAAAAAAGCTCATCACGCCAATTTGATAAGCTAAAAAGATGCCAAGAAACTTAGCAACGATGAAACCTAGCCCGCTAAAAATTAGACCGCCTAAAGCCACTAAAAAACCAAAAAACATCACCAATGGCAAAGTTTCTAAAATTAAAACATTGGCGAGAATTGAAAAGACGGAAAATTGTCCAAAATTTCCAAGGATAAATGGCACAACCATAAGTTGCGCTGAAAGCGTAGTTATGGCGCCCGTCTTCCAGCTCATAAAACTTTGATCATCGTCTTTAATCCTTAAAAATTCCCGGAAAATTGGTTCAAGATAAACTAAACCGAGCAAGCTCAAAAAAGAAAGTTGAAAACTCAGGTCATATCTTAAAATTGTTGGATTAAAGAGCACCATCAATAAAGCCGAAAAAACGATCACCCTAAAAGCTTGATGCATCCGACCGGCTTCCCTAGCCAAAAGAACCAAAAAACCCATGATGGCGGCGCGCACGACGGACGCCTCCCCGCCTACCATCATCACAAAAAGCGAAATTACAATTATTGTAAGATAGAAAGTTTTTCGCCTCGAAAAATATCTATTAGCTGCAAAAAAGATAACTGAAACTAAAATAGCGATATTGTATCCAGAAAGCGCTACGATGTGCGTTGTCCCGCTCCGATTCATTTTCATCTTAAATTCTTCAGTGAAATCGCCTCGAAATCCATAAGTAATTCCGGAAATCAGTGCTGCCTGATCCTGGGATAAATATTCGCGAAAAACAGAAATCTGTTTAAATTTGAAATCCAGTAATTTCTCTTTCAACCAAAACCCTAGGTGTTCACCGAGGAGATCAGCCTTGGGGAAAAACGAAACTGGGTAAAAATACCCTTCAGCAGGAACCACGATCACTCCCCGAAAACCCACCAAGTCGCCATATCTAAACTTCGGCGAAAGTGGCAGTAACACCTTCATTTTTCCGAAAAAAGGTTTTTCTAAATCAATCGCTACCTCTTGAAATTTTTCTCGAAAAATAGGTTCGTCGACTACTACCCCCTTAAAATCAAATGGCCTGTCGAAAACTATTCTCTGATTTTCTCCCCGTAGGTTAAGGTAAAAGTTGTAGTAAAAAAATCCCCCTAAAAAAGCTGAAAAGACTAAAATCAAAAGAGTTAAGCTAAAAAAATTCTTGCCTTTTACCAAAATAAAAAATAAAATCCCGCCACCGAGCGTGGCAAGGCTTACAAAAACATCCCAACTAGAGCTAGCAGCAAAAACCCCTACGAGGAAAAAAATACTCCCAATTAGGAAAAGGTTTGATTTCGCCATTCCGAAATCTTCCGATGATTCCCCGACAAAAGAACAGGCGGAACTCTCCATACCCTCTTAGATTTTCTCGGCCGAAACACAGCCGGCTGCGTATAAACCGGGTAAGATCCCTTAATCTCCTCAAGAGACTCAAATCTCCCCAAGAAACCTGGCAAAAATCTTGCCACAACTTCGGCAAAAATCATAGCTGGCAACTCTCCTCCGGAAAGAATATAGTCCCCTATCGAAACTTCCTCGTCGGCAACAAACTGCGCCACCCTCTCGTCAACTCCTTCATAGCGTCCGCAAATCAAAATAAGTTGGTCATATTTTACCAATCTCCGAGCTGCTTTGGCATCCAATTTTTTTCCCCGCGTGCTAAAAAGCACCACCCGGCTTTTACCCTTATCTTCCTCCCCTCGAATTTTTGAAACTGCCCTAAAAATCGGTTCAATTTTCATAACCATTCCGGGGCCACCACCAAAAGGCTTATCGTCAACCTTCTTATGCTTATCACGAACAAAATCCCGCAGATTATGAAGTCTAACATCGATTAATCCGCCCGCTATCGCTCGTCGAAATAAAGACTCTTTAAAATAAGCCCCAAAA
Source organism: bacterium (assembly GCA_021813155.1). Classification (GTDB taxonomy): domain Bacteria; phylum Patescibacteriota; class Minisyncoccia; order UBA6257; family 2-01-FULL-56-20; genus VMFW01. Next base: position 6,931 of record JAKALK010000018.1, on the reverse strand, counting down.
ACCTCTGGAAAAATTGAGATGATATCGAAGCTAAGCTTCCGCTTCTTCGTTTTCTTTTTTATCATGTTCATTATTTTCATCCATTTGACTTTCTAGTGCTACCTCAATTGATTTCCTAAGATCGTCAATACTAACCTCGGAAGGCTTACGAAGTTTTGGGACTTTTTCAGCCGGTTTCAACTCGCTCAGAGAAACCGGTTCTTCAGTTGAATTACTAAAAATTTCACTGACTCCTCTTCCTGGAGGACTAGGCAAGCCAGGTTTCCGTTCTCTGACAGCCGCCCTCTCGTCTTTCTGAGGTTCGAACTCAATACCCAGCCCCGCTAAATCAGAAAAATTTCTGTCTTGAATTTTCGGAGTTTTTATGCGACCAACTTTTACCTTGGGTAATTCCCCGGACTTCACTTTTGCGAGACACTCTTTGCAATAAATCGCCCTTCCTTCCGTTGGAACAAAATTCAAAGAAGTTTCTTTCCCACAAGAAGAACACCTTGCCGAAATTTTTTGGCCCTCTGGCAAGGCATTCCCCGGCTTCTGTTCGGTTATTTCTTTGGTGGTAAAATCGCCCATTGTTCCGCTCCAGTCGGCAATCGCTTTTTCAACTTCCGCCTTAGGCATAGTGTAGACTCGCCTCGAAGTCTCAATCACTTTTTCCATTGTCACCGCCGAAGTCGGTACTTTAAATGGAGGCAAAGTTGCCGCCGAAAAAGGACGAGAAGTCACACCATCCACCATCAGCTTCAAGTAAACTGAATAATTCGGCAGATTCACAATATCTTCCGGCGTAAATTCAGGTGAAAATTCCTGCTCAAGAAATTCCGCATCGAGCGCTCCCACTCTAAAAACAACCATAGTCCCGCAGTTTCCAAAAACCGCATCCCTCACCCTTGTGGAAACATCAGTCACCAACTGCCCAATGTATTGATGGGCAATAATCAAATTCAGGCGATATTTCCTCGCCTCAGAGAGAATCCCCGCGAAAGAATCGGTAGCGAAATTCTGAAACTCATCGACGTAAAGATAAAAATCCGCGCGATCCTCCTCGGGAATTCGAACCCGCTCCATCGCCGCCAGCTGTATTTTCGTAATTAACATCGCGCCCAAAAGCGCCGAATTGTCCTCCCCGATTCTTCCTTTTGACACGTTCACTAGAAAAATCTTCCGGGTATTCATAATATCGAAAATATCAATCGTGCTTCGCATCTGCCCCACCACATTGCGGATTAAATCCGTCGAAAGAAATTGCCCGACTTTGTTTTGAATTGGCGCGATCGCTTCATTCCTAAACTGATCCCGCCACGCCTCGAATTCGTTCGTCCAAAAGGCTTTCACCACCGGGTCCTTAACATTCAGTAAGATTTTCTGTCGAAAATCTTTATCCACTAAAATTCTATTAATCCCTAAAAGTGTCGAATGTGGGGTTTCAAGTAAAGCTAAAATCGCGTTACTTAAAATATATTCCATTCTAGCTGACCAAACATTCGCCCAGATTTTTGTAAAAATTGCCATTAACCCAGACGCCGCCAGGTGGCGATATCTTGGATCTGGAAGTTCTAAGGGGTTAAACCCAATCGGATGGTCAATATCAGCCGGATTAAAATAAATCACGTCCTTAAGACGCTCCTCAGGAATTTTCGCCAAAAGGCTTTCCACGAATTCGCCATGGGGATCCACCACGCAAACTCCGTCTCCGTTAGTGATATCCTGTACCACCGCATTGTGAAGCAACGCCGTTTTCCCGGTGCCGGTTTTACCCATCACATACATATGTTGCCGCCTGTCTTTTCGCTTAATCCCAAAAAGCCGCTTCGAATTGCGGTAATCAGTCCGGCCAAAATAGACTACGTCTACTTGATCTTGAACCATGAGTTTAAATTATCCATAACTATTTTACCCCAAAAAACGTCCGGTTGAAAGGATTGCTAAAAATATATCGGGTTTATATAATAAAGAAAAAGTAAAATGCCTAAAACCTTAGAGTTTCTATTTAACGTCATTATCTGGATCATCGTTCCTGTTATTCTCTTTTTTATCCTTTTAATGACTAAAAAAACAGCCAAGGACCCGGATTTTGCAAAAGAAGTTAAATCCATCAATGCTGGCTTTTGGGGTGGCGTAGCTCTAGTTGCAATTATCGTCATCTACAAAGTCGGCGGATATCTCGCAAATGGCTTTCCTAACAACCCTATTTTTCAGGGGATCAACCTTTTTTGGACATTCGGCGCAAGTCTAGTCACCCTGCTCCTTTTTACCTCAAAGGGTACTGTGGCCGGGAACAAAACCATCGGGCTTGTTGTTCTTACCCTAACCACCACTTCTCTTTACGCTCTAGTCCACTACTTCCTGATCCGAGAATACAACGAGCTCCTCCTCTCTCTTACTCTCGGCGCCGCCTTTGGTGCGATGCTGCACTTCGCCAGCTCTCCAAAATCACTTAAAGACTTTCTAGAGCGAACTCAGAGAATTAAAGGCACAATCCGCGGCTAAGAGTTATTTTTACCTCTTTCTTTCTGCCCCCGAAATTGCCTATTATACAACCTCCGTCTGATAACAATGCTCGCAGTAAACTATTTCTGGGCGGTCCGGCCCATAACTCGTCTCGAATTCGTTAGGACACGGATTATCTCCGTGGAAATGTTTCACGGTATTTACATAAGCACCTTGCTCTACGCTATTTGCTATTAACCCCAAGCACATACACCGCCTCTTCCAAAGTTTCAGCGGATTTCTTCGTCGTAACCTTTCGTAGTGGCGGCAATTAGGACAAACTCTCGGTAACGGAACTTTAATCTTTTTATACATTTCAATTTCTTGGGGAATCATTTTGAAACCCAAAGTACAGGCAGCTTTACACCCGAACTCATGTTTGTTCTGCTCGTGGTGCTTACAACCTATAATTTTCCCCAACAAATTTTTATCGGAATCATCAACTAAGTCGGGTAAATCACCAGAGGCAATATCGGAAGTATTTTCGCGAGAACGAGCCTCTTTCCAGGCATATCCACTCTTCTCCGCGCTCTCTTTATCGAGCGGGAAGTATTCCTGCGCCACCGTTTCGTTATAAGCCCAAGGAGACAATGCTGGCGGGAAATACTCTCCATATTTAAACATCCTTCCAAGCCTGTCGGTATACGGGCTTAAATTCATTTGCTCAATGATTCTACTTCTCAACTCCTTAAATTCCGATTCTCCATAGGTTTTATTTAATATCGCGTATCGGCCGTTCTTCATTCCCACGCAACCGAAAACATTCCGCGAATCCGGCGAAAGTATGGCGTAATCGCAATCATGCAAACCCTTATTCATCATGCAAAACTTAGCATTATAATTTTTATCTCCTCCCACTGAAACTTCGTACATCAATTCCGAAAAGAGCATGCCAGTGATATCGTAAACGTTTTTGGAGTCCCGCGTTCTCCAGCAATGGCTGGAATCTTCCAAATTCTGTCCGTACCATACATCCCGGCAATTTTTTGCGTTCTCCATGTGGTCGCCGGTGATATCCACTGACTTAATTATGTTGGCGTATTTATGCAAGGATTTTAAAACTAGTTCCTCAAATTCTTTCCTTAGTACGTGATGGCTGGCGTATGAGCGCTTATTAATCCGTTCCATTTCTTGAACATAGTCCTCCTTTGAATATTTTTTATTGCGAATATAATATTGTTTATTTCGCAAGTTGGAACTCATAAAACAGTTCTGGCAATTCGCGCAGTCAAACAAAAAATCAGAATCAGCACACTCCCGAGAATTTATAAGGAAAGAACAGTTATTGCATCGACTGGCGTCAATCACTTCATAACATAATGTACACCCGTAAATCCCATAAGAATCCATGCAATTAAAACTTTTATCAGCAATAACCGTGTAGTAAATATATTCAGACTCAACAGCTGATATGGATAAATAAGCGTCTTTGGAATACGCGCAGAGGTTCGCGTAGTCGCAGTTCTCGCCATTACTAAAAGACCATAAATTAATTTGAGGCACACTTCTATAAAGGTCCGCGAATTGTTCAAAAAATGTTCTGGAAAAATCGTAATCTCTTCCGTACTGCAACGGATCCCAATTGTCCGACCACCAACAGGTCTGGCAATATACCACCGGAGCGGAATTCTCGTCTGAAGCGGCAATAATTGGTTTTTGGCAAAGTCCGCACTTTCGTTTGTAAAAAACTCTTTCATTACGCCACGTTAACCTTCTTATGAACCGGCATTCCGGACACCACGTCGGCGCCGGAACCTTAATCTTTTCATAAAACTGAAAGTCTTCCGCCTCAATCGTGAAGTTTTGCTTGCAATTTTGACAAGTCCTTATTTCTGAATTCATATTTATATATCACTATGACGCGTCATAGAAAAGGTAATCATACGACTTCCGCGTTGTAACACTGCTCGCAATAAACTATTTCTTTCCTCTCCGGCGCATAACTAGTTTCAAACTCATTAGGACACTTCCCGTCTACATGGTGGCTATGCTTAGTTGTGTTCGGGTAGATTCTATAATCACACATACACTTTCTGTGCCAAAGCCTAAAAGGAGTAACTTTTTTAAGCCGCTCAAAATGTCGGCAATTTGGACAAGTCCTTGGAAGAGGTATTATTTTATCTCGATAAAACCGAAGTTCCAGTGGTGTAACTCTAAAAGCAGAGGTGCAACTCGCTTCGCAATGAGAGGAATGTTCATCCATTTCATGGTGCTGACATGTTATTACTTCCTTGAGAACTGAATCTTGAACCTGTCTTATATCATCTGGCAGTGTAGCAGACTTAACCGTCGACTCGTATTTCGTTTTTTCTCTTTCTCTCCAGCGGTATCCTTTTTCTTCCGCCTCTTTTTTGGTAATCGGAAAATGCTCTTGGGTGATTGTCTCATTGTATCCAAAAGGAGAAAGGTCTAAAGGGAAAAACTCTCCATATTTGTAATGCCTCCCCTTCGCGTCTATATGTGGCATTTCGTCCATATGTTTTAAGATTTTGTTTTTAAGCGATTTGTATTCTTCTTCGCTATATTCTTTATTTAAAATACAGTTTTTCTTATTTCGAAGTCCAATACATCCAAAAAGATTGGAACTAGAAGCGCAATGATCGGTATAATCAGTTTCATGTAAAGCATCTAAACTCGACATCGTAAATCGGATCGCATGAGAGTTTCTACCACCAGTTAAATATTCGTAGACAAGTTCGGATCCTACATGATAACTAACGTCATATGAGTCCTTAAGGTTAACAACCCGAAGGCAATACTTAATCTCTTCCGCATTGTAAACATTGAAACAAAACTCTGCCTGTTTAGTATTCTCTATGTAATTTCCATAAGATCTTGCTGTTTTTATGATATCGGCAAATTTATGGAGAGCCCGCGAACTAAGTTCGTCAAATTCTTTTTCTAAGCCCCTTCGTTTCTCATAACTACTTAAACCCAGTCTTTCAACCTCTTTAAGATATTCCTCTTTGCTATATTTCTTGTTTCTAATTATATATTTCTGGTTTCTTAAATTTGTAGAAAGCGCACAGTTCTGGCAATTTCGGCAATCAAATAAAAACCAAGAATCGATACAGTTTTGAGACTCAACGCAGTAATGGGAATTCATGTTCCCGACGCTATTTACATTCTCATAACAGCTTTCGCAACTCTTTACGCTTAAACAATCAAAAATATTTGAAGATGCATCAGCGCTCTTTGAGTAAAAAATATTTTCGCCGCCTTCTCCGACAAGTGAATAGGAAAGATAGGCATTTTTCGCTCCTCTCGCAATATTCGAATATGGCGAATCAACCATATCAAGCTGCCACATATTCAGCCGCGGAACACGATCAAAAAGTTCTTTCCACTCAAGAAAGAAGGGCTGACGTGTCTGTGTGAGGAGGGAAAAATAGCCTGTCTGATGGAGTCCAGCCGCATCCCACGGTTCTGCAATCAGGAGACAATTCCCCACAATAGGGTCATTCACAACCGCTTCGTGGAGGGGGGAGGATTCCATAGGGACCCCCTTTTGGTTCCGGAGCAGCGCTGAGGCCAAGTCAAACCGAAACCCATCCACACGGTATTTAAGAACCCAATGGCGCAAGCTGGCAACAATCATCTCGGTGACGATCGGGTGGTTGGCGTTGACCGTGTTCCCACAGCCTGAAAAGTTCATGTAGGCGTTCTGTTCATTCACTAGGTAGTAGGTGGAGCCGGCGAGAGCCTTCATGGAGTAGGCAGGGCCCTGTTCATTGCCTTCACCGGTATGGTTAAAGACGACGTCGAGGATGACGGCGATGCCCTGTTCATGGCATGCATCGACCAGCTGCATGAATTCAAGAGAAGTTTTAACTGGGTCAGAAGAAGTCCCATACCGCTGCATAGGGGAAAAAAAGGAGAGGGGAGAGTAGCCCCAATAATTATAGAGACGCTCTCTCGTCACGGGGTTGAGAAGCGTGTTTTCGCTCTCATTAAATTCAAAGACGGGGAGTAGTTCAAGGGCGGTTAGCCCTAAGGAAGTAAGATGGGGCAGTTTTTCAATGAGGCCACGGTATGTCCCTGGGTGAACCACTCGGCTCGAAGGGTCCTGAGTCATTCCTCGGACATGGGCTTCGTACAGGACCAAATTTTTCGGACGGAGGGGCGGACCCTTTTTGGTTCTCCACTCATACTGCTCTTTCCGGTCGGCCACACTTAGCACTGTGCCCTCAAGCGCCTCCGGCCACCCGTTTGCCCCATAGCTGTTGCCTGTCTGGAGGAGGGGAGCGTAGGGGTCAATAATGACTGGAGCGATGGCGGACGCAGGTATTTCAGGAACCTGTGCCAATTTCCACCCCCACACGATCCGTTCCTCGTCTGAAGGGATCGCTATGTGCCAAATATCTCCCGATCGATTGATCGGCTCATCGAGCCGAATCGTGTCAGTGATACGCCCTGAACCAGCTTCTCCGAGGACAACTGCCTC
>JAKALK010000017.1 GCA_021813155.1 bacterium | reverse complement strand
AAGCATTACTGAAAGATCGGCCTCAATAAAATCCGTTCCCTTATTTAAAAACTCTAGTTTTACCTTCTCAAAAAAATCTTTATTCCCCAGCTCTGGCCAACTGCCATATTTTAGAATCTCCTTTCCTCCCTCGTGATCGGGTAAAAACAACTCATAGTCGTACGTGATCTGACTAAAATAATTCACAAAAACGCCAATACCTACAATCGTTACAGCTATGAAAAGCATTACCACCCACGAAGGAATGGGTGTTTTAAAAATTTTATTAGTCATTTTTATTTAGGCAACAGAGCTCCCTCGGTATAATCATTTTTCGGATCCCAAAGCATCCAGCCAACACCTCCTGATTCATCACTCGCCCTTATTTGATCCCTGATCTTTGGAGCATCATAAACAGCCCCTAAGTCAAAATCCTGAAGCCAAGGCCTTATCTTGACTTTAGCTCTGGGACGTAAGGCAACACGAGGAGTGGAACTTCCCTCGAGTTGGTTCGTATTATATTCTAACAATCTTTTTATCGCCTCAGCCACTGAGGTTTTCACCACCTCAAAAGGATGATCGGCTGGATTCCGAAAACCCATAATTCCCGAAGCGTAATGAGAGGGGTAAACCATTGGCGCAATGTAATCAAAATAAGGAAAAGCTTTTTCTAAAACTTGCCCAATACCTAAATCTCCCTTTTCAATAGTAGCCAACCCAAAAAGGTCGACTGAAAGCCTATCTTGAGGCAAGTTTACTCGCAAGTATTTAAAAAAATCTTCGATTACCGAAGCCATCGTCATTTCTTTTTTAAAAAATGGGAAAGTCATTTCTTTAAGGCTACCGTCCGAAGGAAAACGAACATAATCAAAATTCACCTCATCAAAACCACGAGTGAAAGCATCCCGAGCAATCGCGAGATTATAATCCCAAACCTCTCGAGCAGCCGGATCCATCCAGGATAAACCTTTGCGATCCTGCCAAACCTGGCCAGTAGAACTAACGTGGACAGCCCACTCGGGATGAGCCTTAGCTAAAACTGGATCTTGAAAAACCGAAATCCGGCCTATTACGTAAATTCCGTGATCGTGCAGCTTCTTTATTAAAGCGTTTGGCTTTAAAATTCTTGGCTCATCTAACGCTCCACTCGCCCTGAGTAAAGGATGATTAATAAAATAAGAGACATGGCCAGAGTAATCCTTAATATCCACCACTATTGCGTTCAATTCTGTCGTCTCAATCATCTTGATTAGGTAGTCAATTTTTTTTACCGACCCAGCTGACCACCCCGTTGCATAAATAGCCTTTATAACCTCGGGCGGGCTTGTGAGTGGCTCCTGATTCTTTATGTCACCATTTTTATTCGTCGTTCCAGAGACTCTCTCATCAAGTAGCGGCAGCTCAGCCTCAGGCGAAGACAAAACGACTTCTTTTGCCTGAATATAATCACCGGGTCGAGAATCAAGCGGTACTATCGTGAACACTTTCTCTCCTTTCAATAAAAAAAAGCCCCCAGCTAAAACCAGTAGAAGAAGCGCGAGCCCCAAGAAAAGCCTCATACTTATTAAAAGCATTATGACACACCCTGCTAACCAATTTCAAATAAAATCGCCCACCCAAATTTGTCCAAACCCAACCCTTTTCATATAATGGGGCTATGCCTTTAGCCCTCTATAGGAAGTACCGACCTAAAAAACTAGGTGATCTCATAGGGCAGGAAACAATTACCCAGATCATAAAGAACGCGGCCATTGCTGGGAAAATCGGCCATGCCTATCTTTTTTATGGCCCCCGCGGCACTGGTAAAACTACTACTGCTAGGCTCATTGCTAAGCTCCTTAATTGCGAAAAACGTAAAAACGACGAAAAATTCCGAAGCCAAGGAGAACCCTGTAATGAGTGCTCCCACTGCCAAGAAATCGACTCAAACTTCTCGTTCGACGTAGTAGAGATCGACGCCGCCTCCAACCGCGGCATCGACGAAATCAGAAACCTAAAAGAGAACATCCAAACAGCCCCCGCAAAAGGCGACTATAAGATATATATCATCGACGAGGTTCACATGTTAACCGGCCCTGCCTGGAACGCCCTCCTAAAAACCCTAGAAGAACCCCCTGCGCACGCCGTCTTCGTTTTAGCTACCACTGAATACGAAAAAATCCCTGCTACCATCGCTTCCCGCACCCAACGTTTCATCTTTAAAAAAATCCCTAAAAACCAGATCATAGAAAAACTAAAGGGCATCGCCGCCACTGAGAAAATAAATATTACTGACGAAGCTATTGAACTAGTGGCTGCTTCTGGTGAAGGCTCTTTCAGAGACGCTGAATCTCTTTTAGATCAGCTAAGTTCTTTAGGAGAAAAAATAACCCTGAAAACGGCCGAGCAATTAACCGGTCGAACGGGACTTAAAAAAGTCAACGAACTAGCAGGATTAATTTTAAAGAAAGACTTGGGTGGCGCACTCAACTGCTTGAGCCTCATAAACGAAGAAGGACACAACTTAACTTATCTTACGAAAGACTTAATTCACTACTTAAGAAAGGTTCTCTCGCTTAAAACCAATCCTAGTCTTGAAAAATTTATGAGCAACGACCTTACCCAAGATGAAATTGAACAAATAAAAAAAATTTCAGCCATGGCCGACATGAAAACTATTACTCAAATCATTAAGTCTCTAATCATCGCCTATACGGAAATCCGTTACAGTCCCTTTCCAATTGTGCCACTCGAAGTGGCACTAACTGAAAATCTGAAGTCCTGAGCGAAGTCGAAGGGCTCATCCCTTCATCGTACCTCTTGAAGTCGCAACATTAGAAAATCTAAATATCTCAACTCAGTAATCCCCGGCTAAAATCCCCAAAAAAATCAGAAGTAATTGAAATCGAAAATAAATAATTCTTGTGGAGAATTACCTAACTCTCGCTTCTTCAATGCGCCCAAATAAAAATTTTATCCCTTCTAAAACTAGACCCGCCATCGCACCCACGCCAAAACATAACGCCAAAACCGAAAAATTTAAACTCGCGAAATGGAACACTTGCCTTCCCCACGGAGTATAAATCATAAGAAACAAAAACAATACGACTACCGCTAAAAGCCACAAAAGCGGCATATTTTTAAATACCCCGCCATCCCTCAACATCGCTCGTTTCGAAAGATTAGAGAAGATAAGAGCAATATTTACAAACACAAAAGATACGAAAACAATCGTCCGGACCACCTCTTCCGGAAAACCGCTAGAAAGAGCAAAAAAGTATAAAAATCCCGTAGCTATAAACGCAACTAAACCCTCAATCGCGCTAAGAATAATCGTCCTGCGATTGAGAATAAACTCACCAACCTTCCTGGGTGGACGCCTCATTAAATCTTTCTCGCCGGGTTCTGCTTCAAAAACAATCGATGCCGTCGGGTCTATAATTAGCTCAATAAGCGCAATATGAATCGGGAAAAAAATAACAGGCTGACGAACAATAATTGGCAATATGGCCAATCCCGCTATGGGAATGTGAACTGAAAACACATAAGACATAGCTTTTCTTAAATTATCAAAAATTCTCCTTCCTAAACGAATAGCTCTAATAATTGAATTAAAGTTATCATCTAACAAAACCAAAGAAGAAGCTTCTCTCGCTACATCAGTCCCCCGCTCCCCCATCGCAATCCCAACATGTGCAGCCTTAAGAGCCGGCGCATCGTTCACACCATCACCAGTCATAGCCACCACAGCTCCACCAGCCTTAAGAGCCTGAACAATCCGGAGTTTTTGAGTGGGAACAACTCTCGCAAATATTGTTGCCCCAGTAACCCTCTTTTTTAGTTCTTCGTCCGTCATTCGTCCTACTTCTTCACCAGAAAGAACTTGGCCGTCTGGAAAATCGATTGCCGAAGCCACATGTTGGGCTGTTCCGGCATAATCTCCGGTAACCATACCTACCTTAATCCCAGCTTCCTTACATTCCAAAATCGCTTCTCTAACCATTGGCCTAACCGGATCTTCAAAACCTACTAGGGCCTCGAAATCAAAAAGGACTCCTTGCATAGTTTTAGGCGCAATCTTCCCCTTGGGCAGCCTGGAAAGCGCAAGAGCAACAATTCTAAATCCGTCTTTTGCTAAGTTCAAAATTTCATTTTCCAATCCAATCACAACTCCGCTTTTTAGCTTACACAACTTAAAAATCGCCTCCGGGGCACCCAAAGCAGCAATAACTCGTTCCTCGCCTTTAGTCGACTGCCACATCTGTGCCCTTGCCATTACTTCTTCGCCAAAGGAGTACTCTTTTTGAAGACTCCATCCATTAAAAACGCGCCGTCTCTCCGGTATCTTCTTTGCTAGTTCAGAAAAAGCTTTCTCCATAGGATCCGTGGGATGTTCAACACTCACCAGCCCTCCAAGTTCGCCAATAAATTCCAGGTCTCTAGGAAGTGCTAAGTTGGGATCAATTAAAAATCGTTTTCCTTTATAATAAACAGTCCGTATTGACATCTTGTTCATTGTAAGCGTTCCAGTTTTATCAACACATAACCGTGTAATAGAACCGAGGGCTTCGATGGCAGGAATGCGGCGTGTCAAAACGTGAGCCCGAGAAATTCGCCAAGCTCCAATCGCCAGAAAGACTGTCATAATCACTGGAAACTCTTCTGGGAGAAGCGACATAGCCAGAACCAATCCTTGTAAAAATCCTCTTAGCCAATCGCCGTAAAATAACCCGAAGAGAATAGCCACGCCCGCGCAAGTCGCCAAACCAAAAAACGCCAAATAGGAAACTACCTTGCTTATCCCTCGCTGAAGAGGGCTTTTTTCTATCCGAATTTTCTCTAACTCCCTGCCCACCTTGCCTATCTCGGTCCGATTACCAGTAGCGAAAACTTCGATTAATGCATGCCCGCCGACTACCAGCGTTCCAGAAAAAACAAAAGGAAAACCATCCCCTCCCGGAGGATCTAGCCCTAATTCTCCTTGCCATAAAGTTTTAGAAACAGGCAACGATTCTCCGGTCAATAAGGACTCATCCACCATTAAACCGCTCTGACGCAAAACCCTTGCGTCAGCCGGCACCCTATCTCCCTGAGAGATAATAACTAAATCACCGGGGACTACCTCTCTACCCGCAATTCTTTTCTGCTCGCCGTCCCTTATAACAAGTGCTCTAGGGCTTGAAAAATCGCGTAATGCTTCGAGCGTCCGCTCAGTTTTTCGTTCTTGGTACAAAGTAATTCCAACAACAAAAAAAATACCGATCAGAAGAAAAATAGCTTCTTTTGGCTCGCCCAAAAATAAATATATGACACCGGAAACCAAGAGTAGAAAGATCATAGGCTCTTTGACCACATCAAATAAAAAAGAAAATATAGATTTTCTCTTTCGTCCCCCGATCTCGTTATAACCAAACTTCAAGAGGCAACCAGCCGCCTCTTGGCTAGAAAGTCCTTGTGGGTCTCTAGAAGACAATCTTCTTTCAAGCATAATTTCCACTATTTAACTACCTCGTTACCGAAATCGTTTTCCCTGATTCCGCAAATGGCGCTGAAACCGTAATCTCGCCTGTTGAAGCATTCTTCAATACATCGTAGCCGGTGTTATAGTCAGTCACGCTTGAATAGTAAGAACTTGTTGCAGAAGGATCAAAAGGCATGTTTTGTAAATAGTTGGGCACTAAGCACGGCGCGATATTATAATTCGAAGGACCACTCGCCATCCTCTTTGTGGTTGTTGGGATATCTCCATTAGAGCAGGTAAAAACGCCGGTCCTAGTATCCGCAATATTTGACCGAATCGAATTCAAAACAGATTCAATATGAAATCGCCTCTGAGAATTTCTAGCTGAAGCAAACTGTGCCACCGGATTTAAAACAATAATTCCTAGGGCCAAAATTATAACCAAAATCGCCACCGAGATTAAAAGCTCGATTATCGTCAAACCATACTCTCGATTCATAAATTCATTATATAATACTTCCGCTCAAGTATCGAAAAATCACCCCCTCAAAACCAAAAACTCCGGCGGTTAACCTATTTAACCTCTTCCCATGAAATCAACTGATAATTATCGCTTGTGAGCGGGAAAGAAGGCGGAGGACCATAAAGAAGATTAGCGTCATAAGTAATATTGCGGAGATCATAGCCTGAACAATAAACACCACTGCACGACCAACTGAAACCATATCGCAAACTACTCGCAATCATTCCATAAAGCGTCAGTGAATTTCTTTTATAGCTTGACCCACAACTAGAAGAATAATAATAGCGCCCGGCTCGGCCATTCTGGGCTACTAAAGCAGCGTCAACTCGAAGATTATTATCACTCGACAACCCCACGTTTACATTCTTTTGTGCGATTAACGCCAAAACATCCTGCCCATCGTAATTTGTATAAGTTAAATTATTATTCACCGTGATACTCGATCGTGTTGATGGATTATCTGGAAATCTGCCGGAGGCAATCGTCAAACGAGCAGTATTAATCTGCCCTCTAACCCAAATATCATCTTCCAAAAAAATCAGGCTACTTGTCGGAAATGGATAGTTTCCAAGTAAAGTTTCATTTCTAATACTCCAGGTTCCCCAACCACTTTCAGAACCACTGCACCCTCCTGGAGGAGAATTTAAAGAAGTCACTTTATAGAGGTCAAAGGTGTCGTCAGTTTTTAAAACAATATCATAACCAAATGCAGTCGAAGAGGCCAGATAAAAACCGTTCGCTTGGGCAGTAGCTTTAATTTGCGAAAGAGTCTGTGTTAAACCACCAAAATCAATCGCCGGAACAGGAAATTGCCTACCCGACATAAACACGTCCGGGCGACTTGGAACAGCGCTAGGAGGCAAAGGATCAACTGGCGCGACGTGAGTATGCACTCCGAATTCATTTGCCCCAGAGTGATCGGGGTCATCATAATCGCTTCGCGCACTAGTTATTAAATTATGCGCTAATCCATCAAACCGAATACCGCCATTGGAGTGGATCGGGCCAAAAACCTCAGTACCACTCCCAAAACGCACATCGGCATCAATCACAAAAGAATACCTGGCCCAAGAAGGGATGCCCATCTTAACCTTAATCACCTTCTCGAGAGAACTATCGGCCGCAACTCTCCCTGTGCTCGTTATCGTTACGATGGTCGACCCAACTGGTGGCGGGGTAATATTTAAAATAAACTGGCCCAGTAAATTACCGTCCTTATCATAATAGCCGTGAACATAGGGGCCCGATTGCCCAGTTCCATCTTGATAATCTGATGCCGCGTGCGCCAAGTGCCAACGGTAATACTCTACGCCCGCTTCCGCTATGCTAAATGCTAAAGATTTATTAAACGACCTTACTGAGAGTTTTAAGAAAGATAGGGCCCCAAAAGTAAAACCAGTAATTAAAATAACCACAATCGCAGCGAAGAAAATCATCTGCAACGACAACTGCCCATCTCTGTTTTTAATCTTCGTCGCCTGGAACATAGCGCTTAAATTAACCATCAATTACTTTTAAGATTTCTAATTGTAACCGTGTTGGTAAACAGGGTCGGCTTAGGCGCCTTTCCGGGATTAGTATCTACGTAAACCGATATTTTTACCATTCTAATTTTAGAGACATCCACTGGCGAAGCCAAAGGAGCTTGAGAACCAGTATAATTAGCATCAAAATAATCAAAAAGATTAGTGCTAGTACTTAAAACTACATTATCAATCACAGTTCTCAATACTTCCGAAGAAGTTGCATAAACCAAAGGATTACCAGAAGGTTTTATAACTCCTTTTACAACGGTACTAGTGCCAAGGGTATAACGCACTCTTTCAAAAATAGAATCTTGGTCCACATCGCTAAAAAAAGTCAGCGAGCTAGTCGATGCCGAACTAATAGGATAAGCACCGTTACTTGACTGACCTGCTGAGCGGATTTCTGTAACAAGAATTTCAAAAGTTTGCGCCAGGTCGCTTCTGGATTGAAGCTTCTGATTAACAAAAACTTCTATATTGGACACATTCCGGCTTAAGCTCGAAACCACAAAAAGCAACGCCGCCCCAATGACGACAAAAATAATCACCTCAATCAAAGAGAAACCTCCGCGGGCCAAAATGTAATTTTTGAAATATTTCATCGCAAATTATAAAAAGCTTATAGCTTATTCATCAAAATTTCCTGCTGCTGCCAACTTCCACCAATTGAAACCGAGCTTGTTGCTTGAAGATACCCTGGCGCATCGACTGTAAGATCATATGTACCTAAATCTAAATTCAGAAAAAGAACTTGAGCTGGCGGGACACAAACCCCCCTAAACTCAAAGGCAATATCTCGCATCTCTGGAGTGGCATTCGGATCGCTGGTCGACAAATAAACCTTATACCTCAAATAGCGACTGCCGTTGTGACCAGCCCAAACAGTTGAACTGGGGTTAGTATAATAAGAACTCGCCGAGCCATCAGGACCAACAAAACTCCAACTAGCATTATCATTATTAGAAGCTAACTGAACCTTCAGGGTCGTCTGAGAGGGTTCAGAAATAGGACTCCAATTAAGACTGTAGAAAGTAGTTGTCGCTCCCCCAAAATCCAAAGTATTCGATATAAGCCAATTTTCTGTCGATGTATTATAAGTAGAAGACGCATCCATCAAAAGCTTCAATGTTCCAGCAGGGTTCGTCGTGTCGATTCCCCCGCTTTGGCTATCGTACTGGTTACTCGACCAATCCGTTTGCGCCAAGAAACTCCTGCCAGTCACTAAAGTCGAAGAAAAACCTGTTTTTGCAAGATTCACAGAAGCGTCAGAAACGCCCGCTCCACTCTGTGCATCTTTAACTGTTGCAAGAAACGATCGGGATGAGGCTGGCTGGGTTATAAATCGGAAATCATTGGTTGAACTTGGGGCAATCACAACTGGCACAAGAGGCAACGTACCTAAAATATCTAAAGAAGAAGAATTTAATGTTAAAGAATAAGTATCCCACTCAAGACTATTAAAAGTTTTAAGTCCTACGACATCAGTTGCTGATGTCGTAGAAAACTTAATCACATCAGGGTTTGATCCAATTAATTTCGATCCACTTATAGAAAAATTCACATCCGGTACCGGTTCGCATCTCGGACCCGATGTGTACACGTTGAACGTACTAACCTTATCGATTGCAAAACTTAGCTGGGTAACAGTTTGAGCCGCCACTGTTGCGTGCGGCTTTGTGGGATTAGGATTCCCGGGAGCACCAACCGGATAAGTTTTTTCTTCAGAATATCCCGTTTTACTTGCAGTAATTTGATAACCTTGAGAACTAGTCGGCACTCCGACGAGCTGCAAAACACCGCTCGCGTTCGTACCATCAAAAAGATCAATCGAAGGAGTTACGCTCGCGTTGACTACATGCATCAATGCCCCGCTAACCGGCGCCCCCACGGCATCAAAAACATTAAGGAATAAAGAACCATTGTTGCTGGCGCTCTCTAAACTCTTCGGCGACACAGTAGTTGTGAAAACCAGCGGCACAAACTTAACACAACTCGAACAACTCACCTCTACTTCAACTAACTTGTAATCGGCCGGAGCAGTATCGTTAGGCGACCCACCCAAAGTGCCATCAAAGGGATCGTCAATATTCCTAATGGTTGTCCTTACCGAAAAATCAAAATCGCCAAAAACTACCTGCTGAACCTGAGGTATTGTTCCGGCCGGTACCCCCCCAACCGTTCCCACGTTCTCGTAAGGCATATTTCGGATTGTCTCAACATGCTGATCCAACACCGAAGTTGCAGCCGTTCTTATCTCTAAGTTACTAACCACATCTAAAATCGAAAAATATATCATATAGATTCCTCCAAATAGGAGGACAATAATCCCGATACTAATTACTACATCTATTAAAGAAAAACCCTTCTTCATATTCTGTGCATGCCTTAATTGCTCAAACCCTGCGAAATCGAGTAAATAGGCAAAATAATCGAAATTGCCACGAAACCAACAAAAACTCCCATAATCAAAAGCATCAGAGGTTCAAGTAAGGTCGTTAAACTTCGAAGTTTATTATCAACTTCTTCGAGATAATAATCTGAAAGGTAAAAAAGATTTTCCTCTAAATTACCGGTGTTTTCTCCAATTTTGATCATCCCCGAAAGAATGGCCGGGAAAAGATTCTCTCTTTCCTCCAGGTATCCGCCCAACTGTTCCCCGCGCCGAATGTTTTCCTCGGCATTTGTTAAGGCCCTTTTATAAACCAAATTCCCGAAGGTGCTAGCAGTAATCGTAGTCGCCTCCACAATGCGAATACCTCCTTTAAGGAGCAGTCCCAAAATTCTTGTAAAATTTGCCATATTCACATCGATCACTAAACCTGAAACTACAGGAACAAAAAAAATTGATCGATCAAAAAGGTATTTCACCGGCCTAAACCTCAAAAGAAATCTAAACCCAACTATGAAAACAATAAGTCCGATTAAAGCTTGAATACCGTTAGCTTTAAAAAAGTTCAAAACCTCAATGAGCATTCTCGTGGTAATCGGCAACTTTATATTCAATCCAGTAAAAACGGGAATAATTTTGGGAAAAACCACGAAAGTTAAAAAACCAGTAATCGCCACTGTGGCGATAAAAATCACGATCGGATAAACCATTGCTCCTTTAATTTTGCTTTTAAGAACCTTAGCCTTCTTAAGCTCTTCGGCCAGATAAATTAAATTTTGAGCCAAGCTGCCGCTTGTTTCTCCTACCCTAATAATATTTATAAAGAAATCGCCAAAAATGTGTCGGTGTGATTCCAAGCTGTCGGCGAGAGACTGTCCTTTTTCTACGTCGGCGATAAGCTTATCAACAATTTCAATCAATGTTTTAGAACTAATCTGATGGCGAATAATTCTTAATCCTTCAATCAAAGGCAAACCAGCTTTAATGACAATCGCAAGATGGCGAGCAAAATTAATCTTCTCTTGAACGGAAAGCCTCTCAAAAACTAAGAAAACGCCTCGGTGAGCTAATTTTCTTTCTGGTGCCATGTCAAAAATCAACTAGGCTGACAGATTAAAAATATAAAATATGATCTATTCATGAATTATTCTCAAAACTTCTTCAAGGCTAGTTACCCCTTCCATCGCCTTCTCAAGCCCATTCTGGAGCATAGTCCTCATGCCGTTTTTAACCGCCGCTTCTTTAATTTGCTGGCTATTTGCCCTTGCCATAATTAGATTGCGAATTTCATCGTTAACTTCAATCACCTCCCGAATGCCGGTCCGCCCATGATAGCCAGTTCCACCACAAGTATCACAACCTGTCCCAATGTAAAAAACCAACTTTCTTTCCTTGAGGTTAGGAATCATTTCTTTCAAGCTATCGAGCTCGCTACTTGAAAGCTCGCGTTTTTTCTTGCAGGATTGGCACAAAGTCCGAATTAAACGCTGTCCCATAGCAATATTCACCGTCGAAGCGATTAAAAACGGCGGCACCCCCATGTCCATCAAACGAGGGAAAGTAGTAGCTGAATCGTTGGTGTGAAGTGTTGATAAAAGCAGGTGGCCAGTCAAGGCGGCGTTTACAGCAATCGAAGCAGTTTCTTGGTCGCGGATTTCCCCCACCATAATAACGTTGGGATCTTGCCTTAAAATTGACCGCAGCCCGTTGGCAAAAGTAAGCCCCACCCTTGCATCAGTCTGGACCTGAGTAATTCCTTCAAGAGAATATTCTATAGGATCTTCAACAGTAATTATCGAAGTTTCCGGAATATTTAGTCGCTTCAAAATAGTATAAAGAGTTGTACTTTTCCCAGAACCGGTTGGCCCGTTCGCCAAAATCATCCCGTAAGGCTTTTTAATTGCCCGCTCAACCTTCTTTAGCTCATCAGACAAGAAACCCAAATCCTCCAAAGTAAAAGTGTGGGTCTCAGCTAAAATTCTAAGAACCGCGTTTTCCCCATAGTAGGTGGGCATAATCGAAACCCTCACATCAATCGGCCCCACTCCGTCGGGATCTGTCTTAAACCTCCCATCTTGGGGTAGAAAATGTTCATCAGTTCTAAGTCCCGACATTACCTTAATCCGACTAATAATCTCCTGGTGCAAAGATTTGGTAATGAAAATTTTGTCAAAAATATCATGTAAAATACCGTCTATCCTAAACCTCACCCTAATCTTATCTGTTGTTGGATCTAAGTGAACATCCGAAGCTCTGGCGACATAAGCATATTTCACAAACAGGTTAACCAAACTCACAATCGAAACCTCTTCGAGCGGCTTAGTAATCTGCCGCTCAATTTCAAGCTTTAAGGACCCAACATCGTTCAATTCGTGGATCGATTTCCCTTTTTTTGTATCTGGTTGAGTGGGCTTACTTTTTTCCATACTTTCTATTATAACACAAGCCGGCTCTGTAAAATAAAAGTATCCCTCACATCCCTCCTATTTCACTTCAAACTCAAGATCAGCTTCAACTAATAATACCCTTCTTAAGAATCGGCTCTGTACTCACGGGTATAATGTTAAAACGCAACCGGCCGATAACCTCGCCGCGCTCGGTCTCAATATTTACTCTCCACTTCCCAGCTAAAAGGCCTGTTTTCATTGAATAAGTTTTATAACCCCCGTCTCTACCGCCAAAAACAGAAAGAGGAACCTTGCTTTTCGTAACCCAAACTCCTCCCGCCTCATCGTACCACTGCCATTCATGATTAATGCCGATATTTAAAGAAGTAGGAGAAAAAACCGCACTGTAAACATATAAAGGGCTCCCTAAAACAAGGTGAACGTTATCGCTCCAACTAAGAAAACCGAAAAATCCCTGCTTCTCGTATAGAACCGTATAATTCCCCGGTCCGTTATTAACAAGAGAGTGGAAAACATCCGCGTCCTTTAAAGAAAGAGGAATCGGGGGAATCAGCTTTAAAAAGTACAAGCCATTTATCACCAAAAAAATGGATAAAACTAATAAAAGAATCGGCCGCGCCGATCGCGTAAACTTTTCTTTGTTAAAACGCTGTAAAATAAAAAGAAAAACTCCAAGTCCAACTATACTTACCCCTCCGCTTGCCAGAAACATCGTGGGCCCGATTGTGTGAAACACCACGGGTACAAGAAAAATAGCAAAAGAAAAAAGCGACACAAAGAAAAAAGCAACCTGGAAAACAAGACGGGCGTAATTTTTCTTCAGCGATTCATTGGCAACAAACGCTCCCACAAGAATCAACAAAAACGGCCAACTCACCGAAAGCGCCCCGCTGCGGAAATAAAAAACCAGAAAAACGCTTAAAAGTCCGCCGAAAAGAAACTGGAGAGCATTAACAAGCCAAAAGTGAATTCTGTCCGGGTCCTTCGTGTCCATTTCTCCCCTCTCTCCTCGGTTGATGAGAATGATACAAACCGCAACCCCTAAGAGATGCACCACAATCCAAAAATTTTCCCAAAATAAATCAACCCTCTTAAGGGTTGCGGCATCAAAAACGAAACCGCTAATAAGCGATAACGACGACAAGGGCCTCTCGTATTTCTTATACCAACTCCTCGCCCGCCCCAAAATCAATTTTCTTCTCTTAGTCTCAGTAGCCACTTTCTAGATATAACACACTCCATAAAAGAGGCTCAAACCTCAATTCCTAATTTCCGTAAATCCTCGACCAGTTTCTCGTTATTCACAAATAAAACACTCTCTAATCCACTCCTCTTTGCGGCATCCACATGTACTTGCCGGTCATCTACAAAAACAGCCTCATTAGGCTTTACATCAAGCATACCTAACATCTTTTGAAACATCTCGGGGTTTGGTTTTATCATCTTGTGTTCAGACGAAATTATGTGATTATCAAAGAGTTCCCAAAGGTTATTTTCGGTAATGACCTCTTGGAGCCATGGGTAGGTAAAATTAGAAAGTAACCCAATTTTGTACTTCGATTTTATTTTTCTTACTAAAGATACAAGTTCTTCGTTAATAATAATCTCGCTTTTTACTTCTCTCCAAATTTGGTTCTCTGATTTGCCAGACGCCGAAGATAACTTTTTAAGAAACTCGCCATGAGGAATTCTTCCACTATCAACGTAGTCAGAAATTTCTTGAAAAAACGGCCTTCTACTCTCAAAATCCTCAATATTTTTCTTCAACCATATCCAATACCCATCCTTCCCTAGTACTCCAGCCCAATCAAAAATCAATGCTTTTATCATACATTACACCTTAACATACTTTCTCGACTACCCCATACCAAAATCAACTTATACCGCTTTCCTATGACTACCACCCACATTGTTCACGACAGACAAACTCCCCTAATAAGTAATTGTTAATTTTTAACGACTGTATCAATCGCGATGCCATAAAATAACTTTATAGACTCCTGTAGATCATGGATTAGGTCGTCCATCTTCAGCGCTTCCAATGGAGATATCCATTGAAATTCTGAGTGTTCATTAAGGTTGATAACTATTTGAGGCTTGGTCGCAAATTCAGTCGAAAACATATGCCATTCAATATCAAAAGAATCATCTCGAACATAGACCGAAGAAAAACGGCGAAGCGCTGAAGCGGGAATAACAAGACCGGTTTCTTCTTGTATTTCTCGCAAAACAGCCTCTTCTAAGCTC
>JAKALK010000059.1 GCA_021813155.1 bacterium | reverse complement strand
GCCCGCAAATAGAAAAATCGTCTTGATTTTTCTGACAGAGCGGATCATTTTTGTTTAGAATCTAGAATTTCACCTGCACGGGTTGGCCCTCGGGGCCTTTTTCGTCAATGTCGAAGAATTCTTTGGCGGCAAAATTAAATATTCTGGCGATGAGGTTTGACGGGAAGGTTTCCGCTTTAGTATTGAAGTCTCTTACGTTCCCGTTATAAAACCTTCGGGCAGCTTGGATTTTGTTTTCGGTGTCGGTGAGTTCATTCTGAAGTCCTTGAAAGTTTTCAGAAGCGCGGAGTTGGGGGTAATTCTCAGAGACGGCGAAGAGAGTTTTAAGCGTGCCGGCGAGCTGGTTTTCGGCTTTAGCAATGGCTTTCATGTCCCCTTTTCCACTCGCGCTTATAGCTTGCGCCCTAGCTTGGGTAACACTTTCAAAAACACCGCTTTCGTGTTTGGCGTAACCTTTAACGGTTTCGACTAGATTTGGGATGAGGTCGTATCTCCTTTTTAACTGAACCTCGATATCCGACCAAGCTTCTTTGACACGGTTGTTTAACCGAACAAAACCGTTATAGGCAAAAATGAACCAGAGAACGATGACGGCGAGAACGATTAATATAATGGTTGTCATATTGTGTTAAATATTAAGCGAAAGATGTTAGACGTTAAATGCTAACGTAAAATCGACTTTTTGTTTTCTATATTATAGCGGTTTTGAGACAAAAAGGAAACTCCCCGCGAAGTGAAGACTCGGCGGGGATTAGTTCGTATGCGTTGGTTTCCTCTCCCCTTTTTTGAGGAAATGCCAGCAAACAAATAAGGTGGCAATGGATATAATCAAGAGAATCCAATCAAGTAAAGTCACAAAACCTCCTCGGCTGATGGGTATGATAGGCCAGCTAAATTACTAAATCAAGTTCTTGTTGCCAAAAAGATTTGTTATAATTCGAGCATGAAAAAGTACCGTTTTGGCGTGTTCCAGTTTGTTTTAACGGACAAAAGATTTGGTTTCATTGATAAGCTACTCTACTTTGGATATATTCTTGTCGCAGCTTTAGCCGTTTATTTTTTAATAAGATCATTTTGGGTTAATTTAGAAGTTAATTTACTGGCTCTTGGCGCGCTTCTGGCACTTTTACCATTCTCTCGAAGGATCAGAACGCGATTTACTGACCCATATGTATTATTAACCAAAGGAGAGGAAAAAATGAATACCGAGAGAGATATGGCATTAAAAACAATGGAGTTGGGACAAAAGACGATGCCTACTATTCTGAAAGCTGAGGTTTCCGGCGGAGTTGTTGCTTTAGGAGTTATGATAATATTTTTCGGAACAATTCTTCTTTTCCATTTTTCCGGTCTTGCTAGCTCTAAGATAGCGGCGGATATTTTCCTTTTTCTCTTGTTGATTGAAATAATACTTGGTATTTATTTTGTAATTAAGGTAGTGAATAAATCTTACAAGCCGTTGGTGGACCCGGCATTTGAAATTCTTAAAGACAAAAGTATACCTTTAAAATCCAAAATTATAGGGGCTTTAATAGTGCTAGTAATTACGGGGTTGATTCTTTATCGAGTTTTTTTATCGGGCGGTTAATGAGATTAGCTCTTTCTGTTTCTTAGTTTTTCCATTAAACTTTCTTCTTTCTTTTTTATTCCCTCCTCGGTGCCGCGGCGGGCGATGGCATAATCAGCCATATCAACGAACATATATTTCACCAGGGTGGGTAATTTTTCTTTTACAAGTTTGTATTTTTCCTGTTCTATGTAGCGATAGTCGGGATGGCCTTGAGAGATAGTGCGGAGTTCTGTTTCCCAGAAAAATTGGCGGAAGTTTTGCCACTGATAAAAGCGGATGCGATACGCGAGAGGGACAACATACTGCGCGAGATCAGGATCTGCGGCTTCAATTTTGTCGAAGAGGGTTTTGGCTTGGCTCAAGGCACTTTCGAATTTATCGGTGAAACCGGCTTCTTTGATTTCTTTAGGGACGCCGTAGCCGTGATGACAAGAAAATCGCTGGCGGTCTTGAGTCATAATGCGATGGCGATGAAGATCTCGATAGGCGCCGATATCCATCACGATTTCGAATTTCAGATAAGAATTCTCGAGAGGCCGGCCGACTTTGTACCAACGAGCCTTGCGGCCACCGGTGTAGGCCTCAAGAATTTCTTCCTTTTCGGCAGGTGACATTTTCCTGACTTTATCAAAAATCTTTTCGTAGGATTCGTGGGTTTCTGGAAAAATTATACTCGTGACGATTTTGTTTTCGGCGTCGCTGTCGAATTCGACAAGTTTCACTTCAGGATGGCCAACGGCGTGCTTTTCAGTTTCTTGGTATTTGGTTTTGAGGTGGGTGTGGACTTTTGGACCACGATTCACTAAATATTCCTGATAGCCTTGAGAATTTTCCTCAGAGAGGCGGAGGAGTAAAGAAGGAATTTCTTTATCGAGTTCAGTCTTTAGAGTATTGGCGATCCATCGGAGTTCGCCAAGCGGGTGCTTTAGGGTGCGGGATAAAAGATATTCAAACGCTTGGGCGTTGCCGCGAAAAGCAACCTGGCCTAAAGTCGCCATCGGCAAGAGGCCGCGTAAAGTATCAAAAGCTTTTTTCTCTAAAATGGATTCCTTGTCGTCAAAATTTTTCTTCAGCCATTCCAAAAGCGGCGGTAGTAACTCTACGTAGGTGTCGAAAAGCGTGTCTAAGGTTTTTTTGTATTCGCTTGCTAAACCTAGTTTCTCCAGATCAGGAGCAGGCGTGTAGTATAAGTAGTTGCCGCCGATTTTGTTGCCAAAGTTTACGTAGCGGGTGGATTTTTCGATGGGCTCAAGACCGATGCGGCGGTCTTCTAAAAATTTCATTGCCACTTGCGAGATACCCCAGAAGACCACGTGAGTACCAGTCATTTGGGCGATGGAATCATCGCCGTATTGAGAGAGCCACTTGGCGTAGAAGGATTGGGCGCGCTGGTTATTTAAAATATTTTTGAAGCCGTGGTGCTTGAAAAATTCCACGGTTTCTTCAAGTTCTTGAGCGAGGGTTTTATCTTCGCCCTCTAAAATCGGGTAGAGATATTCTTTAAGAAGAACACGGAAAAGCGAGTTTTGAGCGCGGGAGGCGCGGGAGCAAAGAGCGCCGGCGATTTCCGGCGGGAGGTTGGTTAAAACCGAGATTAGTCCTTTGGGATTGGAACAAAAAGGTTCTAGATAATAGAGGTCTCTTTCAGTCCATTCTTCGCCTGGAAAGGCGGGAGCGTATTTCTCGATTTCAGGG
>JAKALK010000058.1 GCA_021813155.1 bacterium | reverse complement strand
GGTGGGGCAGCCCTTCTTAGTTGATGTTTCTTTTACTAATAACGGAAGCGAGGTCTTGAAAAATACTAGGTTATCACTTACTTTGCCGAAGGATGTTTATTTTGTGGGTGAGCCCCTAGATCAGAGGGTTAAAGAGAGAATTATTGGAGACGTGGGTCCGGGGAGTCTGGGTAAAGAAAATTTTAATTTAATTGCACAAGGCGAGATGGAAGAGAGAACTTTAAAGGCAGTGATTAAATATGGAGATATGGTTAATAGTCGCGTTGTTTTTGAGACGATTAAAGAAGCGGATTTTCAAGTGGGCAGACCGGCCATAGCGCTTGAGGTAAGTCTGCCAGATCGAATTTTTAGCGGTGAAAACTTTGATTTGTCTCTTAAGTATCGTAACGACGGGCCAGAAGAGTTAAAAAACCTAACTTTAAAGATGGACTATCCGCCCATTTTCCAGTTTGAGCGAAGTAGCGCTAAGCCTGACCAGGGAAATAATATTTGGAAAATTGGCCGGTTGTCTCGGGGGGAGGAATTTGAATTTACGGTTTCAGGAAACATCGTAGGTCAGGAAAATTCTAGTTTTGATTTTTTGGCTTCTTTGATGGCTAACTTGTCTGGACAGGATTATGTTGTGAATAAACTGACCAAAGAAGGCAAGCTATCAGAGGCTCCTCTTTCGGTATCGGTTTTATTGAATGGTTCTAGTAATTATGTGGCTAAACTTGGTGATACCTTAACTTATTCGATAGTTTACAAAAATAATTCTGGAGTTGATTTATCAAATGTAATGATAAAGGCCAAGATGGCGGGGGAGATGTTTGATTTTTCAAGTCTCACAACTAGCGGTGTCTTTGACGCTTTTCAAAAAAGCGTTACCTGGACGGGGAGTAATTTATCAGAACTTCAAAACGTTCCAAATGGTAAAGAAGGGCAGGTGGAAGTCGCAGTTAAAGTTAAAGACGGTTTTTCAATAAAGCGGATTAGTGATAAAAATTACCTTTTAAAGTTTCAGGTTGATATTAATTCGGAGACGCCCGTTCCCGAGCTAGATGTTCAAAGATTAGTTTCATTGGCGAAGCTTGAAACAAAAGTGGCTGGGCAAGTTGCAGTTGATGCTAGGGCTTATTTTCGGGATGCTGCTTCGGGAATTTTGAACAGTGGCAATTTCCCCCCGCGTTCGGGTCAAATCACTCAATTTACTATTCACTGGATAATTCGTAATTTTGCTACTGATATTGACAACGTAAAAGTGACCGCTAGTTTGTCGCCCGGGATTAGGTGGGCTAACCAATCTAAATCGAATAGCGATACTGGTCCGACTTTTGATGATGATAAAAAACAGGTGGTTTGGGTAGTGAGTAAAATTTTAGCTACTCGGGGAGTAGTTGGAGATCCAATGGAAGGCGTTTTTCAAATTGAGGCGGTGCCAAACGGAGCTCAGGTGGGGCAGATTTTAGACCTGCTGGGCAATACAAAACTTGAGGCGCATGATTCGTTTGCCGATGTGGCTTTGTTCGCTGAGGATGCTAAGTTGGATACAAATTTGCCGGATGATGTTACAGTTGGAGGGTCGTTGAAAACCGTTCAGCTCTGAATAGGTTTTGGGTAGAATATTTAGTTCTTGTTTTTGGTGACGAGGGTTAAAATGGAAATAACTGGAAAAATGACAAAAGTAAGAGTGGATAATTTAATGGAAAAAGTGGTAAGCCTTTGTAAGCGGCGGGGATTTGTGTTTCCCGGGTCGGAGATTTACGGCGGACTCTCAAATTCTTGGGATTACGGACCGCTTGGAGTGGAACTTAAAAACAATATTAAGAATTTATGGTGGAAGAGATTTGTACGGTCGAGGGAGGACATGGTGGGCTTGGACGCCTCGCTTTTGATGAATCCGAAAGTGTGGAATGCGTCCGGACATCTTAAAGAATTTTCGGATCCACTGGTTGAATGCAAGCAGTGTCATATGCGTTTTAGAATAAACGATACCTGGAGCGATGAAATTTGGTGGAATTTAGCGCGAAAGCTTGAAAATGCGAAAGTGGTTGAAAAGGAAGGACTGGTTCAGGAGGTGCTTAAGGAGTGTCCAAGTTGTGGAGCAAAGAAAAAGTTCGCCGTGCCTAAGCAATTTAACTTGATGTTTAAAACGTTTATCGGATCGGCGGAAGACAGAGCGAGCGAAGCGTACTTTCGTCCCGAGACGGCGCAGGGAATTTTTGTGAATTTCAAAAATGTGCTTGATACGACTCGGAAGAAATTGCCATTTGGAATTGCACAGATTGGGAAAGCTTTCAGGAATGAAATTACGCCGGGGAATTTTATTTTTAGGACGCGGGAATTCGAGCAAATGGAAATTGAATATTTTATTTGTGAAAAAGATTGGGAGAAATATTTTGAATATTGGCTCAGCGAAATGAGAAGTTGGATTGAAGAGTTGGGAATAAATTTGGAAAAAATTCACGAATATGAACATCCACAGAGAGATTTGTCACATTATTCGAGGCGAACGGTGGATTTTGAATATGATTTTCCGTTCGGTAGAAAAGAACTTTATGGGTTAGCATATCGGACCGATTTTGATTTGAAAAATCACGAGAAGGCGTCAGGTGAGAATTTGAAATATCGGGATCCGGAGTCGGGTGAGGAGTTTTGGCCGCATGTAATCGAGCCGTCACTCGGAGTCGACAGGACAGTTTTGGCGGTTATGCTTGATGCGTATGACGATTCTAATTCTGAGCGAATGGTTTTGAGATTAAAGCCGGAGTTGGCGCCATATAAGGCGGCAATCTTTCCTCTCTTGGCCAATAAGCCAGAACTCGTGAAGGCAGCGAGGAAAATTTACGATGATTTACGTAGGGATTTTAATGTGGCGTGGGATGACAGGGGGAATATCGGCAAGAGATATTTCAGCCAAGATGAAATTGGAACGCCAGTTTGTATAACGATTGATTTTGATTCGTTAGATGGTTCGACAGGCTCACCACAAGGAAAAAACACTGTGACAGTTCGATATCGAGATACGGCGAAACAAGATAGGATAAAAATTGATAAATTGAAAGAGTATTTAGGAGAAAAGTTGGATTAGGAGTAATTAGCTAAATGGCGAAAAAAATTGGAATTGTTTTATTGGAATTAATTAGTGCTATTGGTATAGCGTTTTTTCTTGGATTTCTTGCTTATAAAATTTTTGCTGATTCCGGGGTAATTGATTCGATGGTGGGAAATATTTTCTCTGGAGGGTTAACCTTGGGGTTTTTGCTTGCCCTTGTTTTTATCGGCATCCCATTTTGGGCGGGTTCGATTTTCGGAATTTATATTGTTAAGATCGGA
>JAKALK010000016.1 GCA_021813155.1 bacterium | reverse complement strand
AGGGGTTTAAAAATTTTTTTATAAAATTGGGAAGGTAGGCGTAAAAGCTGTAGATAAGCATAAAACAGAAACCCTTAAGGGCGCCGGGATATTTTCGCCAGTAGCGAGGAACGATAACGCGAGTAGCTTTAGCGCATTCTTTTTGCTTACTAAAGGACATACTCTTATCCCACATTAGATATCGCGAAAAGTACTCTTGAAAATTGTAGAGTTTACCTTCAAGGCCAAGCTTCAGCCAAAAATCCCAATCGGCAAATTGAGGGAGGGATTCGTCATAAAAACCAATTTTTTCCGCAACACTCCGGCGAAAAAGAGTAGTGGAATTAGCCATAGGATTAGCAAAAATAGCTTTAGCGCGTATGTTCTCGTCATTCTCGGGTTTAAAAAATTGGCCAAGCTCAACGCCTTTCAAATTAAAGCCGACAAATCCCCCACCGCAACCCACGTAATCTGGGTTCTTATCTAAAAATGAAACTTGTTTCTGGAGTTTATTAGGGTCGAACCACTCATCGTCGTCGTCTAAAATTGCAACATATTCTCCCTTAGCTTGCCTTAACCCAAAGTTAGAAATCTTAGCAATGCGACCGAAGTGGGAGCTTTTTAAATACTTAATGCGTCGATCTTTAGTTTCCCAATTTTTAACAACTTTTTCGGTTGCGTCAGTTGACCCATCGTCAGCAATTAAAAGTTCCCAATCACCAAAAACTTGAAGGGTAACACTATGAATAGCCTTGTCGAGTAAATGAGATCTATTATAGGTAGCAATTAAAACGGTAACCTTGGGGGTACTCATATGGGTTAGAAATTCAGAATAACAGAAATGATTTTCTTTGACAAAAAAGTCTTAAATCGCTAGGATAAAGTCGTTTTTCACGCAGCTTGAAAAGGAGATATCACAGGAGAGATAGAACAGCAAATCGAGGGAGGAGTTATGGTTTTGGCGATCTTCGGGAGAGGGGTACAGCAGGTTAGGCCGAGAGGTTCATGGGAGCCAACGGAGGATTTTGAAACGCAGATACACAATGGGACCGTACCGGCTCATTCGGCGGTAAGGTTGCCCATTGATCAAGAAAACCCCCTGTGTTTGGTTGGCGGCGGAGAACTCAATATCCTCGCAGGAGTGGAGTTGTGCCGCCGATTCCAGCCGCACGTGGTGGTTGCCGCCTTTGGTAACCGGTCAAAATATTTGAGAGATGTACCCAACAGCCCGTCGGAGAGCGAGGTGATGTCGGACCGATTTCTCCGAGAAATCCGCGCCGGAGGAATACACGAGCCGGAGGTGGTCGTATGGCCAAGAGATAGAATGGCCGACGCACCATCAAACAGCAGGCAAGAGATCATCAACATCCTCGAGTTGGCGCTCGAGAAAAGATTATTTCAGGTCGGGATTGTGACAGTAACAGTTCACGTCCCTCGAACGGCCCTTTTTGTTAGCAAGGTCCGGGAAGAAAACCCGCACCTTCGGGGAGTTGAGGTGAGACTTTTCGGAAGCGAGACAGCTCTTGTCCAAGCAAATCCGATTATTTGGGCTCCGAGGGTGGCGGCGATCTACCAATCCCCGGCCTTCCCAAGAACGGCCGCGTTCGAACAGAGAGGAATCGAGCTCGTCTTAAAAGGAGAATATCGCACAACGGGATAACGCAAAATTCAGCAACCCCAAGGAGGCGCAATGACGGGAGAAATGGAAAAACACCCATTTTATCGGGTGGGGTACCCAAAGGGAGAACCGGTAAGGGTCGACATTTTGGAACCGATGGGGCCCAACGGGGAGCCAGGCCTGGTGGTTGAATACTGGCCAGACGAGAAGGGAGGAGAAAAACCCGAAAGGAAATATGTACTCCCGCCGGCGGTGATGGTGGCAGCGTTCACGCCGGACGGTCACGCCATCACGGCGGAGCGTCCGGTACCGGGATTCGACGGGCTTCAGCTAGTCTCCGGCACCTTCAAGATGGATGACCGCGATCCGATCGTGGTGGCCGAACGGGCCTTGCTCGCGAAGACTGGCTACAAGGGCAAGTCCCTTGTGATCGCCAGTGACTTCGAGAACACAAAGCGCGGCACCCGGCGGTGGTACTACGTTGTGATCACCGACTGCGAGGTCGTGGCCGAGCCCACCGAGAAGGGCTCGGTACGCAAGGAGTGGACTGATCTCAAGGCCGTCCGCGAAGCGATCATCAATCGCTATCTCGCCGAAGAGATCTCTCGAGGCCACAATTCACTCATCATGGCGACTCTCGCTATTGAGTGGTGGTGGCGGAATAAGGAATAGCAGCGCTTCGGCTATACGGAGCAAACGGGGCCGCGCTAGCGAAAGCAGCGCGGCCTTTTGATTTTTTATGAGCAAAATTTAATAAAGACGGGTCTATATAAAAGGCACATCAATAAGATTAAGACAATCCGCTAAAAGAGTATAATTAAAGAACTCAATATTATGGAAAATCTTTTGAAAAATTTCGGACCAAAAGTACAGTCGCTTATAAAGGCGGTTTTTGAAGCAGGAGAAAAAGTTAAAAGAATCCCCCGTATTTTTGAAGTAAAGAAAGGAGAAAGTCACCGTTCGGGCGTTACTCAAGGCGATAAATTATCCCAAGACATCATCGTCAAAAGATTGACTGAAGAAATAGAAGGGGTGCGCATTTTGTGTGAAGAAGAGTCGAATCATAAAAGCGTACTTTCAAAGGATAACCCTTTGGGGCTTTTTGAGGGTACGCGGGTAATAATTGACCCAATTGATTCCACTTTAAATTACGGAGAGGATGCAGCCGATTGGTCGGTAGGAGCAGGACTGATGGAAGACGGGGTTCTTAGGGGTACTGCTATTTACGCTCCTGCTTTTAACAATGGTCTCATTATTGCAGCTGAGGCAGACCGAGGAGTGGCTAAGCTAGACTGGGGAGACGTTAAGCACTGTGATTGTCCGCCTAAAAAGAGAGAGCCGCAAAAATGCGTGGTGAGGGTGGGCGTAGATACTTTGCTTTACCCAAGTTTCGCTCAGACTATTCCGATAATCGGAGCGAATGTGAGAGGAGTTTTGACAATGGGATCGGGCTTATTGGGCTTGGGGTTAATGGCTTGCGGGCAAGTTCAGGCAATAATTCAAACTCCTCAGAAAGCGTGGGATTGGGCGCCGGCTTACGCGGCAGCTTCTTTGGGCGGCAATACTTTTCGTTTTTTTCAAATCAGCGAAGGAGGCGAACTTGTCCCGGTTAAAGAATATGACTATGAGGCGTTCTGTTTTCTTCCAAAGACTAACCGCTTAGGATTTGTAGCGGGCCAACCCAGTTTAGTCGATAAAATTTGGGATATTTTGCCGAAGGCGGGATGGTCTCGCTTAAATCCCGATACTATATCCGGTACTTGGAATTAAAAACTTGGTGAGCGCTTGGGTGTATAAAGATCACGGATTTTAGCCCGTAGTTTTTGAATTTTGTTGACAAAAAAATGGAAATTAATTAAGGTGTAGCCGGCATCAGTCGGTTGAATTTTGGCCGACTTTGAATTGAAAACAGATGTTGGCTATAGGAAGGAGGATCGATTTGACTGGAACTGATATGGTCGGCTACACGGCAACGGCGGTGGGAACTTGTATTATGCTCCCACAGGTAATCAAGTCTTTGAGAACGAAGCATGTCCAAGATTTGTCGGCATTGATGCTTACGCTGTATCTTGCAAACTGTGCGCTTTGGTTCAGCTACGGCATAATGCTACCGGCCAAGCCGGTGATTGTGGCCAACGCCGCCGGTTTCGCAATTGGAGTGATTCAAGTGTTGCTTAAAGCGAGGTATAGACGGAGAGGAGGAGTAAGTTGACACAAAATTCGAACGTCGCTGTTCGGGGCTTTGGTTTTGATATGGAAGGGACGGTGATAAACGTAGAACCGGCCCATCACAATGCTTGGATCAAGGCGGCTGCTGAGATTGGGGTATTTCTCTCGATTGACGCGGCAATAGACCAATTGCCTCATTTCATCGGGGGACCAGATGAGCCCCTAATTCGGGAGATCTTCGCTAAGGTGAAAATTAACCCGGCTCCACAACAGATCGCGCTTTTTTTGGAGCGCAAGCATCACTTCTACGACGAAATCGTTCAAGAGATCGACCTCTCGCCGCGGCCTGGATTTCTCGAATTTCTGAACGAGGCACGGTCTCAGGGACTTCAAACCTCGATCGGAACGGCGGTCGATCTCGAAAAGGGTATCGTTTTGCTACGCCGATCGGGGCTCGACCGACTTTTCATGTTTGACAAGATCGTACTGGTAACAGATGTGAGGAAAACCAAGCCAGCACCGGACTGCTTCATCCAGACGGCGAAGGTGATGGGGATTCATCCTTCTGAACAGATCGTGTTCGAGGACTCCCCTCGGGGAGTGGCGTCAGGGGTAGCGGCAGGATCGCGTGTTGTCGGAATGCCGATCTACAATCATGAGGCGTCTTTGAATCGCTTGATTCAAGCGGGCGCAGATCCGATATTCCTTGACTGGCGAGATATCCGGATCGACGACCTGCTGACTCCCACTAACGGTCAGTAGTCGCGCAACATCAGAAACAAAAGAGCCGATGCACCTTGGGTACACCGGCTCTAATAATTTATATAGGGTGAGTTTTAAGATGTTCTTCAACTTCCTTGTATTTATCAATTGTATCAATCCCTTTCGAATACTCACTACATTCATAGCCGTAAAAATTTTTGCCCGCATCAACGACTACTGGTAGAAGTTGTTTGCCAAGTTCGTAGGGTTGATTTTCGGGAATATAAGACAGAATTTCCTTTTTTAAAATAAAGACGCCGCGCATCCGGTGCGCGATAGAATATTTTTCGGTATGAGGTTTCGGATGGATTTTAATAAACTTTAAATTCCCATCAACTTCAGCGACGTCGGCATCGGCGTAGTCGTCGGTTTTTTTCGTGCGCTGCATACCGATCGGGTTTTGTTTGGCCCAAAAATTTTCGGCCATTTTGGAATAATCAACCAAGCTAATCATATCGCCGTAGATTAGATAAAAAATATCGCCGATGATTTTTTCGAAGCCTTTGACGCCGCCGGCGGTGCCCATAATTTCAGATTCAAAATTGTAGTTGATTTTGACTCCCCATTTAGAACCGTCGCCTAAATAGTTTTTAATAACATCGGGAAGATAGTGGAGGTTAATAAAAAATTCCTCGACACCGTGCCGCCTAAACTGCTCTATATTCCACTCGAGCATGGGTTTCCCAAGAAGCGGGATCATAGGTTTCGGGATTGTGTCGGTCATTGGCCGCAACCGAGTGCCAAGACCGGCGGAAAGAATAACGGCTTGCTTGATTTTATCGGTCATATTTTTTGATAATCTTAATAGAGTCGAAAAGATTCTTCGAGGTGAAGTCAGGTTTTTCTTTATAAAGTTTATCGAGGCGGGCGTGGCCGGGGCCGGATTTAACAAGAATGGTTTTTAGCTTGGCTCTTTTGCCGGCAACGACATCGATCATAGCATCACCAATCATAAAACTCTTATTAGGATTAATATAGAAGTCTCTGATGCCTTGTAAAATCATGCCCGGGCCGGGTTTACGGCAGCGACAGCGCAGGCGGTATTTCTTAAGGGTAGCGTTCGGGTGGTGAGGGCAAAAATAGAAGGCATCAATCCGCGCGCCTTTTTTGACGAGTTTTTCTCGGATAAATTCATTCATCTTCTCAATCCCCTTTTCGGTAATGATACCACGAGCGACGACGGGTTGATTAGAAACCACAATTACAAGGTACTCAAGTTTATTGAAAGACTTAATGGCCTCCGCTACTTTGGGAAGAATTTTTACTTTCGAGATTTGGGTTAAGAGCTCAACTTGGCGGATGATGACGCCATCACGATCCAAAAAAATCGCTTTCGACTTCACTATTTTGCCTTGCCTTGGACGGACTCCCATTTGCCTTCTTTAGTTTTGAATTTAGGATGGGAAACAATTAAATGCCAAATGACAGCTTGAAAAGATTCGGTATGCGGAGTGACGTTATCGGGATTAACATTAGGGACAATAACGCAAGCGTCGGCAACTTCAGCAGTATATCCTCCATCCCGGCCGACAACACCGACAACTTTTGCGCCAACGGACTTGGCAAGCTTAAGAGCTTCAACAATGTTGGCACTGATGTTTTTTTCGGCATGACCGCCGCCAACCGAGAAGACCAAAATAGCGTCTTTGTCTCCTAAGTTACTCCCTAAAAGCCAGTTGGAAAAAATAGTGTGAAAACCATCATCGTTAGTGCGAGCAGTTAACTCAGCGACGTTGTCAACGGGGGTGTAAGTTTCAATACCACAGAGCTTGCGGAAGTCGTTCACCGCGTGACTAGCATGTCCCGCTCCACCGCCAATGCCAATGATGAAAAGCTTGCCTTTTTGATCACGGACACCTTTTAGAACTTCGATCATCTTATTGATCGCGTTATGATCGAGCTTCGCGGCAATAGCTTGAACTTCGGCGAGGTAATTTTTTATGTAGTCTTTGTACATGGCTTTTGATTTTACTTTTAGAACATCGCCTATATTTTTAGTTGCGTAAATGATCCCACCGCCAGCCCGAATGTTCCAAAAGTAAAATCATTCGCGGCCAATATGGCGTCATTAAGATTCATAGAGGGTGTAGCCGACTTTTTGGCCATCTTCGTAAAACATTTTAACAGTTTCAACCGATAACTCGTGGTGGTTGTAACCGACCATGGGAATTTTTTTCAGAATGTCGTGGGTGACGGTGATGATATCTGAACCAGCTTCTTCGGCCTGGTAGATGTTTAGAAGTTCTCGACAACTAGCCCAGAGAAGTTCAAAACTGGGATGAGCGGCAAGAATATTTTTGGCTTGCTTCATGATTGGCAAGGGATTAACACCGGTATCGGCAATGCGACCAGCAAAAACCGAGACAATAGCCGGAATAGCAGGGTTTAAAGATTGGGCGACTGTTTCAATCTGAGGAAGAGTAAGAATAGCAGTAACATTTAATTTAACGCCCCCACTGGACAAATTTTTAATAAGTTCACTGGAGGACTGACCTTTGGTATTGGTGACGGGGATTTTGACATAGACGTTTGGCGCCCAAGAGGCAATAATCCGAGCTTGGCGTTCCATTTCAGAAAAGTTATCAGAGAAAACTTCAAAAGAAACGGGTTTATCTTTAATTTCACTTAAGACGTCCTTCGCGAAAATAGCGTAGTCGGTAACACCGGCTTTGCGCATAAGGGTGGGATTGGTTGTAAATCCCTTAATAAAAGGCCGTTTCGAAAGCTCTACCATCCCAAGTTTGTCGGCGCCGTCAGCGAAGATTTTAACTTTAAGTTCCTCGATTTTCTTAGGAGTATCCATAAAGTAAGTAAGACTATAGTATGATAAGTTGAGCTTTATGTCAAAGCTCTAATGGCCAGCGATTTTAAAAACCAAACTTAGAGCAATCAAATTTGAATAGTTCGCTTACTCTTTGAAGAGCGGTAAATAGCTTCGACAATTTCGTTAGCCTTGAGGCCATCGGAGGTTGTGGCAATAGGACTAGTTTTTTTATTGATTGCCAAGAGAAAAGCGCGCCACTCTTCTTCCCAGCTGATATCCCGATCCCATTCGAAAGTTTGAATTTCAGGAGCACCAAACTCGGGACGGCGGCGACCATAAGTCAAAGTTTCTTTGCCGTAACTACCGCCTTTACCATCGATGTTTAGAAAACCCCAGTCGCCGAAAATCTCAAAAGAAAAAATGTTTTTCCACTGAGTAGCGCTCACATGAAAAAAGGCAGTGATTTTAGGTTTCTTCATAATTACAAAAGCATTGTCTTCAACTTTCGACTGCCAAAACTTTACCTCGGCTGAACCAGAGACTTCCTTGAACTCGCCCGCAAAAAATCGGGTGAGATCAATAATATGAACACCTTGGTCGTGAAGTTCGCCACCGCCCGAGATAGCTTTATTAAATCGCCATTCTTTTTCCATACCTTTGCGGCCGCCATTGCCGTAACGAGCGCGAATGTACATCAATTTCCCGATACCGCCTCCATCGAAGATTTCTTTGGCTTTTAAAATAGCAGCGTGAAAGCGATGATTGAAACCAACCCGGACAACTTTTCGATACTTCTTTTCAATGGCAATGATTTTTTTGGCATCTTTAGTGTCTCGGCCAAGGGGTTTTTCGGTTAAAACATGTTTGCCGCGTTTTAGGGCTTCAATTGCGATTGGGACTGAGAATTTATTAGGCACCGATACGATCACCGCATCAATATCTTCAATTTTGAGTAGATCTTGCCAGTTTTTAATTGCTTTGACTTCGTACTTCCCGGCCAATTCTTTGGCTTTTTCGAAATCAACGTCAGCGACAGCGACCAGGACGCTACCGCCAACACTTTTAAGAGCGTCGGCACGACGGTGACCCATAAGCCCGGCACCAATGATTCCAACTTTGATTTCTTTGGCCATTTTACTTAACACGACGATAAGTGAAAGCGGGACCCGACATAATTTCTTTAATTTTTTCCTCGTCCCAATCCCAGTAATTATCCCAGACGGCGCTCAAGAAACGACCGGAGAGGCCGTTAGATTTCTCGGAAGCTAAGAATACGCAAAGGTCAGCGGCTTTTTCCGGCGGGACGCCGCCGTCTTCTTTTTGCTTCAAGAGACTTTGATATTTTTCGGACCCAAGTTTTTCAATGCCAGCCGCAAGAGCTTCATCTAAGAAGTGAGTGTTAACCGGGCCGGGGGCAATACAATTTACTTCTATTCCGTAACTTTTAATTTCTTCGGCCAAGGTTTCGGTTAGGCGCACAATGGCCGCTTTGGATGAACTATAGGCGCTAAATCTAGGGAGAGGCCCGTCGCCACCGCCCGAGAAGTTGATGATTTTGCCATGACCTTGTTTAATCATTTGTGGCACAACTTCGTGGAAAGAGTAAAAAGTACCGAAAACATTAATTTCATAAGTTTTCTTCCAGTGATCCAGATCCACTTCATGAGACGGGCCGATAGGACCATAAATGCCGGCGCCGTTTACTAAAATATCAATTGCTCCGAGAGAACTAACGGCGTGAGCAATCATTTTTTTTACTTCAGTAGGATTTGAAACATCTACTAAAAAATAGGAGATTTTGCCGGGATAGGTTTTATTAAATTCGTCCGAAGTGTTCTTTAGCTCTTCTTCCGACCGAGAAGCGATAACAATATTCGCCCCTTCGCGCAAGTAAAATGAAGCGATAACTTTACTAATACCCCGTCCGCCACCCGTGATTAAAGCTTTTTTATCTTTTAACAGCATTTAATGTTTTTAACCGCGACCAGTGCCAAAATATCTAAGACCAATCGCTCCGATTTCTCTTTCTTTATCGCATAGAAAATTAGGAACGTCAAAAAAAACGGCGTTAGGTTTGGCCTTATTTGAAATAGCTTGAAAATCGAGATTTTTAAATTCTGGCCAAGGAGTAACAAGAATCAAACTATCCGCCTCAAGTACAGCTGCATAAGGATCGCGAAAGAAATCGAAAGATCCAAGATTAGCTAGTTCCTGCTCGTCGGCCGCAGGATCGTGGAGTTTAAGATTAGCACCAGATTGCAAAAGAAGCGCGGCAATTTCTAGGGCTCGGGAGCGCCTCAGGGTTGGGGTGCCAGGCTTATAGGTTAATCCAAAAAGCGCAATAGTTTTCCCTTGAATCGAGCCGAGTATCTCAACGAGGCGCCGAATGACAAAATCTTTGCGGGCTAGATTTTTGTTGTAGACGTCGTCGAGGATAAACGGCTCAATATTTTCTTTTTTAGCAACTGACATTAAGACTTTAAGGTCGCGACCAAGTGTCCCGCCGGAAAAACCCAGTCCGGCGTCTAAAAAAGCTTTAGGGCCAATTCTAGGCTCGGAGCGGAGGGCGCGGGTAACATCTTGGACATCGGCTCCAACCTTTTCACAAATATCGGAGATATCGTTAATGAAACTAACCGAGGTCGCAAGAAAGGCGTTAGTTGCATGTTTAGCCATTTCAGCAGAGGCGGGAGACATCTTTAATATTTCCGCTGGAATGTTTTTAAATATCTCAACAACCGCATCAGAAGTTTCAGCCTCAGATGCTCCGATAATAATGCGGCCGGGATCAAAAAAGCACTTGACGGCGTTACCAAGACGTAAGTTCTCGGGAACACAGGCATATCCGAATTTCAGATCAGGACGACTAGCGGAAATAAGTTCTCGAATAGTTTTGGCAGTTCCAACCGGAACTTGGCTGGTGACAACTATAAGGATGCCGTTAGATAGGTGGGGTAATGATTTTTTGAGGGCGGTGGTTATAACAGTTAAATCGACATCGTCGTTATCGTCGACAGGAGTATCGAAAGTAATCCACAAAACACGGCATTTTTCGATTTCCCTAAAGTCAGTTGAGTAGGAAAGGCGACTAGTCTCGAGGTTTTTACGGATCAGATTTTCTAGGTCTGGTTCTGGAAGTGGTGGTTTAGCTTCGAGAAGATTTTTGATTATTTTTTCGTCATCGCTCAAGCCAACCACTGAATGACCGAGTTCGGCTAGGCCCGCAGAGTAAATCTCGCCGAGGTGCCACAAACCTAAAACGGCGATTTTATAAGGAGAACTCATTAGTAGAGATTAAAAATCAACAAGCGTCTTAGACCCTTCAAAATCAAAGCGATAGCGCATTTCCCGTAAACCTAGATCTCTCATAATCTTGCGAAAGCCAACGTGGTTTTTATTGACATAAAAGGTGAAAAAACCACCGCCGCCGGCACCAGAAATTTTACCGCCTAAAGCCCCGTTTTCACGCGCAACATCATAGATCTTATCGAACTCAGGATTAGACATCTTAGTTGATATTTTCTTTTTATGCTGCCAGTGGGCGTGGAATTTAACCCCAACCTCATCGACATTACCATCTTCCATAGCCTCCAATATCTCGTAGCCTAATTCTTTAATAAAATGCATACTATCAACTACTTCTTTCTTCTCTTCTTTAACGCTGCTTTGTTGTTCTGAGAGGATGGTGTCGGCGCTTCTTGTTACGCCCGTGAAAAATACGAGCATGTTGCGATTGAGCTCGTCGGCAGCTTCTTCGGAAACAGCTGCTTTTCGAACTTTGACCTTGCCGTCTTTCTCAATATCTAAAATCGTGAGCCCGCCGAAGGCGGCGAGATAGGGGTCTTGTTGCCCAATGGGCCGTTTTAAAATTTGATTTTCAAGTTTGAAGTCTTCGTCGGCTAATTGTCTTAGAGAGACATAGTCTCGTTTCATAACGTGAAGGGCGTGCAAGAGACCGACGGCATAGCAACTCGAGGAACCTAGGCCGCTGCCAGCAGAAATATCGGCGATAGAATTAATTTCTATCCCCTTCTCAACACCCATCATACGAAGAGCTTCGCGGGCAATATCGTGTTGGATTTCGTTTAAACTATCAACAATTTCGGTTTTAGTATATTTAAGGCGAATGAGATCATCAATAACGGGACGATTGACGCTTACATACATATACTTATCGAGGCCAACCGAAAAGATAAAGCCGCCGTATTTTTCGTAGTAGGAAGGGAGGTCGGTGCCGCCTCCGCCAAGGGTAATTCTAAAGGGAGTCCTCGTGACAATCATGGTAGCCCTATTATAAATGAAAAGATAAATAAAGCTAGAGGCGCCCAAGCTCCTTTTCTTTCTTTAGAAAATCAACCAGAATTTTGACTCCATCTTCAATTTTGGTTTTAGGTGCCCAACCGAGGGCCTTGGCGGCGGAGATGTCGGCTAGAGTAATTTGTGCCTCACCGGATAAATTGGGCTTGAAGGTTGGCTCGACACTAGATTTGAGGATATCTTTAACGAGATGATAAACCTCAAGAACGGAGTTATTAGTCCCACTACCCAAGTTGAAAACTTTTCCATCAACCCTTGAATCATTAATGCAGAGAAGCATGAAATCATTGAGGTCTTCAACGTAAATAAAATCACGGCGTTTTGAGCCGTCTCCAAAAATAATAGGCTGTTCCTCTTTTAAAAGTTTAATGGCAAAGGCCGGCATGGAGGGAGGGATGGTGCGGCGATAATCTTGACGAGGGCCATAAACACTAAAAGGGCGAATACCAACTGAAGTTACCCCGTGAAATTCGCCGTATTTTTTGGCAAAGAGGTTAGCGCAAATTTTGCTCACAGCATAAAAGCTCTGGGGCGAAACTTCGCTCTCGGAAGTAGGGAATTTTGTAATGCCTTCGTAAACGGCCGAGGATTCAAAATCTATTACCTTTCTAACTTTTGCTCGACGAGAAGCCTCAAAAACATTTGCGGTGCCACGAACGTTGATGTCGGCCGTCTCAACTGGATCTTGCTGGCAGTCTTCAATACAATTCTTGGCCGCTAGATGAAAAACTACATCAACACCACTAAAAAGCGGGAAAATTTCAATCGAACGGATATCAAGTTTGTGGAACTCCACACCTTTAGGAATTTGTTCGATAACACCGGCTGATAAATTATCGACGCCGACAATCGAATAACCTTCTTTTAATAGGCGGTCAGCCAGATTAGAACCAATAAACCCAGCAACTCCAGTGATTAAAATTTTTTTATTTTCTCCCATCAGCTCCTTTAAAGGCCAATATGCTTGAAGATATCTAGGAAACGTTTTTCGTAAGTGTGCTCCCGAATAGTTCTTTCATACCCGGCTTTGGCAATACTTTTTCTCTCTTCGCCGTTTTTAAGATAATAGTTTATTTTTTCAACAAAATCATCAAGGTCACTATAAATGACAATTTCTTTACCCGGGGTATAGTACTTATCAAGATCATCGGCCATAGAAGTGATGACAAAACCACCACAGGCAGGAATTTCGAAGTGGCGAGCTTTAATTTGAGGAATCCCCCGGCTCAACAAACAACGAATGTTGCTGAGAAGGTGAAAATCGGGCACGAACTTATTAACAGAACGACGGGCGAAAAGACGACCGAGTGAATTCTTATTGAAATATCCAGGAGAAGGATTTAGACCAAGGTTAATCTTACTCGCACTAAAAAGCCGAAGCATCTCTTCGTCACTAACCCGTCCCCCGGCCCAACCGCCGCCAAAAACACTGACTTTGACGCCGCGACTAATTAGGGCGTCGACAAGTTTTTGCCGCGGTTTACTCCAGCCACCCACAAAGCAAACATCAGGTTGGATTTTAGAAGAGTCGTTAAGACCAGTAGGTTTGTAAGTATTTGCGTTCGCAGCCCACTGGGATCGCACCACATTCGGCTGACCATATTTTTTAAAAAGAGCGGGTGTCCAGGAATAGGTGGTGGCAACCCAAGTAAAAAGATGAGCCCAGTAGCGAGAGTAATTGTAAAAGCGCCAACTGTCATCAGCAAACCAGGCCAGGCTAGTAGTGATTTTTTTGATTTCTTGAAGTACTTTGGGATCGAACTCGTCAGAGAGCATAAAAGCAAAAACTAAATCAGGCTTTTCTTTTTTTACTGTCTCTAAGAGTTCTTCATTAAATTTCTCTTTTCCGACTTCTAAAATGCGATCGAATGGAAGGTTTATGACCTCTGTGCTAGGAAGCCCTTTGAGGCTAAGGTAAAAGTTATTATATTCAAAACTTTTACCTCTTTTTGGAAGGTAATAATCGTTTTCGAGACCGGTGTAGAGGATTTTCATTTTGAGTGCTGAATAAATCTTTTGAAAATCTGAAAGTGCACCTCTGAAACGTATTCCCAGTTAAATAAACTAATAGCCCTTTCGCGAGCATCGCTTCGGATACGGGCTCTTAATTGGGTTTGATTAGTATCACACAATTCTTTGACTTTATCAATGAACTCGCTTAATTCATTTGAGTCACGATTAACCAAAAATCCGTCAACTCCGTCCCGGACAAGTTCCGGAGTTGCCCCTGAGCGAGTAGCAACAACCGGGAGCCCTGATGCCATAGCTTCGATAGTGGTGAAACCGAAAGGCTCATCAAGAGTAGGAAAAACCAGAACGCTTGAAGAGGCAAAAAGTTTGGCCATGTTTTCGCGATCAAGAACAGGAAACCAATTCAAATTTGAGTTTTTCTCTAGCCACCGATCTACGTCAGTTTTTCTAAAATACCCCTCGCGTCCGACAATAACAAACTGAATATTAGGCAGCGACTCAGCAAGGGCAACGATAAGGTCGGGTCTTTTGCGTTTGATTAAATGACTGACAAAAACCGCGACGGGTTTTGGTTGATTGAGTTTTAGAAACTCGACTAGCCACTTGGGATCATTTTTATTGGGATTAAAAAGATTGGTATCAACGCCATTGCGCGTGATAACGATTTCCTTTTTCGGAAAACTTTTTCTAAGAGATGAAGCAATAAACTCGGAGTCGCAGAAAAAAACAGAAGCGCCTCTCAAAAGAAACCTGGCAACGTAATAACCAATTTTCGCGCGAAGGGAATAGTTGGCGATAGAGAGCATCCATTCTTTATTAAGCGGTCCGTGCCAACCAATCATATATTTCGACCGTAAGGGTTTGAATAGAAAAAATGGAAGTTCGCTCATTGAACCGGTGCCATACAAAACATCAGGCCTGATCTTCCACATAGCAACTACCCCGAAAACCATATGGGCAACGAGGCCGGCGTGTTCTTTGAGT
Organism: bacterium; assembly: GCA_021813155.1. Lineage (GTDB taxonomy): Bacteria > Patescibacteriota > Minisyncoccia > UBA6257 > 2-01-FULL-56-20 > VMFW01. The sequence goes on along the minus strand of JAKALK010000016.1, from coordinate 362 downwards.
CTTTTAATACATCCGGTCTCAAAATCAGGATTAGAAAAGAAGGCATAAAATTCAAAGTCTTTTTTGGGGAACCGCGAAAATACGTTCAAGGCGTGATTAGTAAGGCCTAGATAGGGCACATCTTTTAGGGGATTGAGGTATAGAATTTTAACCATTTTTAGATTTGGGATTTGTTTAAGAAAAAAACTCTTAAGAAACGCATGGTTCTATTTTTAAAAAAATCGAACCAAAAGAAAGTTCTAAATCCAAAAAAGGTAAAAAGGAAATAAAGTAGGGCTCGAAGAGAAAACTGAGATTTCAAAGAGGTCTTTAGCATATCTCTCGACTCTCCCATCCTACCCGACTGCCCAAAAAAAACTAGA
>JAKALK010000015.1 GCA_021813155.1 bacterium | reverse complement strand
CCGGACAATGCAGGCGGCGAGTCGGGACGCTATGGACTTGAAAGCTATTATGAAAAGGAATTATCCGGTGAAAATGGCGTGGACAAAGACGGGAAAATTATTTCTCCGCAAAAAGGAGAAGATCTTAACCTTACCGTCGACTCCAATATCCAAATTGAAGTTGAGAAAATTCTTACGCGCCTTGTTAGCAGCTTTGAAGCGGAAGGGGGGTCGGTTATTGTCCAAGATCCAAAAACTGGCGGAATTCTAGCGATGGAGAGCGTACCCAGTTTTGATCCCAATAATTATAATCAATCAAGCCTTGAAAATTTTCTTAATCCAACAACCCAAGCCATCTATGAGCCCGGTTCAGTTTTTAAGGTTATCACCATGGTCTCTGCCCTCGATGCTGGCAAAATCACCCCGGAGACTACCTATGTCGACACCGGCGTCTTGAAAGTAAGCGGCCGTGAAATTAGAAATTGGGACCTAAAAGCCCACGGGAAAGTCACTATGACTAATGTGATAGAAAAATCCATCAACACCGGCGCCGCCTTTGCGGAAAAACAAATTGGCCATTCTCTTTTTAAAACTTATCTTGAAAAATTTGGATTTGGAGAAAAAACTAACGTCGACCTTCCTGGTGAAATTTCTGGCGACTTTAAAAGGCTAAAACCTGGTGCCCCCGAGATTGCGTTTTCGACTGCTTCTTTTGGTCAAGGCGTAGCTGTTACTCCTCTTGAGTTGATTACTGCCTTCTCGAGTATTGCTAATGGTGGGCACCTTATGCGGCCATATTTGAATAGCGCCCTAGGGCCGAAAGAAATTAGGCGCACTATCAGCGCAAGCGCCGCAAGAGAGGTGGCTGAAATGATGGTTTCTGCCGTCGATAAAGCCGAAGTCGGTCACATTAGAGGTTATTCGCTTGCCGGGAAAACAGGAACAGCCCAGGTTCCAGATTTTAATAAGGGCGGCTACACTGCTGATGTAATCAATACTTATATTGGCTTTGGTCCAACAACCGATCCTAAGTTTGTCATCTTGATTAAACTCAATAAACCCAAAGGTGCTCCACTCGCTGGCTTATCGGTAGTTCCCGCTTTTCGCGACCTTGCGCAATTTATATTAAACTATTACAACATTTCTCCTGATCGGATTTACCAAAATTAATTTATGAAAGATGTTGCACTGAAAATTTTAAAGATGGTTCTAAGAAAACTAGCCATCCTAACCCTCTGGCGTTACCGTCCTGGTATTATTGGTATTACTGGAAGCGTAGGTAAAACTTCAACTAAGATGGCGGTTGCTGCTGTTCTCAAAAATGACCGCAACCTTAGATTCTCGAAAGGTAATTTCAATAATGAAATTGGCTTACCCCTAACTATTTGTGGAGAGTGGGAGGAAGTTCGAGGATTCTTTTTCTGGCTCAAGGTGATCTCCTCAACTTTTTTGGGTATCTTTATTCCCCGCCGGTGGATTGAAAAAAAATATCCCGAGCTTTTGGTTTTAGAGTACGCCGCCGACAGACCGGGAGATATTCGTTACCTCCTTAGTATCGCTAGGCCCAACATTTCCATTATTACAACCGTCGGGGATATTCCGGTTCACGTTGAATTTTACGCTGGACCAGAAGAAGTTGCTCGAGAAAAAGGACGCCTAATTGAATTTCTGCCGTCTTCTGGGTTCGCAATTTTGAATTACGATGATGAGACCGTTATGGCACTTAAAGATCGTACGCGGGCTAATGTCATAACTTTCGGCTTTGCTCGCGGGGCGGGAGTACGTATTACTAACTTTGAAACTAAAACCGAAGGGCAAAAACCGGTTGGCATCGCTTTTAAACTTGAGTATGGTGGCAGTGTTGTACCAGTAAAGATGAGCGGTGTTTTTGGCCGAGCTCAAGGATATGCCGCCGCTGCTGCTGCGTGTGTCGGAATTGTCTTCGGACTTAATCTGGTCAAAATTTCCGACTCACTGCGGGACTATAAGCCGCCGGCTGGTCGGATGCGCCTAGTTTCCGGTCAGAAGTCTACATTTATTCTTGATGACAGCTATAACGCCAGTCCGATGTCTACGCACGCCGCGCTCGATACCTTGAAGGATTTACCGGCCAAAAGAAAAATCGCCATTTTAGGGGATATGACAGAAATTGGCCCCTATACTATCCAGGCTCACGAAGAAATCGGGCGAATTGCCAGTGAAGTGGTAGATATTTTGGTAACAGTGGGGCATGCTGCTAAACTGATCGCTGAATCTGCCGTCAAAAACGGCCTCAAGAAAAAAAACGTTTTCTCGTTTAACGATGTCGATGAGGCTCAACAACCCGTGAAGGAGATAATTAAGAAAGGGGATTTAATTTTAGTAAAAGGTTCTCACGTAATGTGCCTCGACGAGATAGTGGAGAAACTTCAACTTCTCGAAGAGTTTAGCCCGTCTGAACTTGAAAAGATATCGGAGGAAAGCTAGGATGTTCAAGTGTTCCACTCCTTTTCTTAATGGCGAGTTCGTCTAGCCCGGCCTAGGACACATGGTTCTCAGCCATGGAACACGGGTTCGAATCCCGTACTCGCTGCGCTTTTTAGAATCCACCGCTCTATATGCGGGATTCTTATCTATTCTTGAATTATGTTAAAATTTAGACACGTTAATGTCTAAACTCATTATTGCCAACTGGAAAATGAACCCAAGCTCTGAGTCCGAAGCCATTCGGCTTGCCAAAGCTTCAGATGCCAAGGGAGTGGTAATTTGTCCGCCATCCATCTTTTTAAACCAAATTCACAGCATCCTAAAGATTGCCGACTTAGGTGCCCAGGATGTTTTTTGGGAGAATCCCATTCCCGGCGGGGCTTTCACGGGCGAGGTCTCTATCTCAATGCTTAAAAAATCAGGTGCCAGCCACGTTATTCTTGGTCACTCAGAGCGTCGGCGGTATCTTAATGAAACTGACGAAATTATTAACAAAAAACTACTATCCGCGCTAGCTTTCGAGCTTAAAGTAATTTTATGCATTGGTGAACCGATTTCAATTAAAAAAGAAGGAATTCTTGCCGCAAAAAATTTCGTAAAAAAACAGCTCCTTAAGAGTCTAGCTGGAATCGAAAACCTAAAAACCCAAGCTAAGAATCTCATACTTACTTACGAGCCAGTGTGGGCGATAAGTGCGGGTCTCGGCACTGGCCACGCCGATACACCCGAAAACGCCGCAGCGATGATAAATTACATCAAAGAACTACTCGTTACTCGTTACTCTTTGTCTGTCAATAAAGTTATTTATGGCGGGTCGGTAACTTCCGCAAACGTCGCTCGTATACTTGAGTACAAAGAAATTGAAGGCGCTTTGGTCGGTAGCGCTAGTTTAAAAGCCGAAGAATTCAAAAAAATAATTAAAATTTCATCTCAAATTCAATGAACGACGACAAACCCAAAAAATATTTCTGGATTCTCCTCGATTTATTTCTTCTAGGGTTAATACTCAATATCTTCTTTTTTGTTATGCCGATGCTCGACAAAATAGGGGATTCACGCTATCCAGTAAGAACGATAAACGTTTCAGCAGAAGGTAAAACAACTGCCAAACCGGATTTAGCCCAGTTCTCTTTTTCGGTTGTGACTGAAGGCGGCGATTTAGAGACGGTTGCTAAAGAGAATAATGAAAGGCTTTCCAAGGCCATCGAATTCGTTAAAAAAGAAGGTATTCCTAATGACGACATTAAAACCACGCAGTATAATCTTAGCCCTCGATACGAATATGATGAGCATAGAAAAAAATCTTTTATCACTGGTTACGAATTGACCCAAACCGTTTTAGTCAAAGTGAAAGAATTAGATAAGAACATAGACAAGGTTTCGAGTATTCTCGGCAGTATTACTGAGCTCGGAGTAAATCAAGTTTCGGGAGTCAGTTTTACAGTGGAAGATCAAGAAAAATATCTTGCTCAAGCTAGGACTGAGGCGTTCGAGAAAGCCAAAACTAAAGCCAAGGCTATGGCTGATGCGAACGGCGTGAAACTAGGCCGAGTTATCAGCTTTACTGAGTATCAAAACGGCCCGATTTACATGCCCTATGGTAAGGCGATGGGAATGGGAGGCGATTTTTCTGCTGCTGAGGCTATGCCTCCTGCCCCAATCCAAACTGGTACCAATGAAATTGTAACTAGCGTCAGTGTTACCTATGAACTTCGCTAGGCTTGCAATTTTAAGTTGCCTTTGCTACAATTCCCATAAATGAGTGCGAGTAGTTCTTTGGGTAATCAAAGAACTGCCCCATCAATATGTTTGGCTAAAAACCCCGCAAGGGGTTTTTAGTTCTTTTTACGAGACAGAAGTTTATTATTATAATTTTAGGAGTACTCGATCTGATAGAAAGACACGAGTTAACACCCCTAGGATTGCTGGGCTATTGTTGTCACGGCAAAACATTTTGGTGATAACAAAAAATTCCTACAACGATTGGAGAAAGGAGGTGCAATCTGAAAAGCATAAGATGGATTGGATGGGTTGCGTAACCTACGCTTTCCAATCTATTCAATCCGACGGCTCATTAGACCGTTGCGCGGTTGTCGCGCAACGGCTATTTTTTACACTGCAACTGATTTGAATTTGACAAAATTATACATATTAGTTACGATATAAGCGGTACTGTATCCAATCGACACTGAACACAAAAACGGAGGTTATCATGCGTTGGTTGTTCGCCGTTGTATTGCTTGCGATTATCGCAGGGTGCGCACCAGGTCAAATCTTCGGGCCGCCGAAGGATCATGTTTCAATCGAGATCTCAAGCAGATTGCCGGGCGACACGTTAACAGTGTTTATCAACGGGACGCCCCAGAGTACTCGCCTTACCGATGCGACGCCGTCTCACTTGTATCGAGTAGAAATACAAGTTAGAAGGGGATCAAGCTGGGATTGCGGGGCAGTATACGTGAATGCCAAAAGCAGCAACCTCGGCATCCTCTCGCGCGTCAAGAGCGGGAACGGTTGCGATGACACCACTATTTACTTCGAGTTCAGCGTGTCCGATTTTCGATAATCGGACGTAGAACCAAAGTTGACCGCCAGGATTCGTTTTCCTGGCGGTTACCTGTTTTTCTGGGAATTTGAATAGTCATCAAAAAATCTTATACTTGAAACTACCCCCAGTGGGCTCGGGAGCGAGCACTCATTTAACAACAAACATAAAGGAGGTCACCCTCCCGAGCCCACTGGGGGTTTTCCCTTATGATCAAAATAAAAGAAAACGTTATTCTTTCGCGTTTCAGTAACTATAAAATTGGGGGGCCAGCGCGATATTTTTTCGAAGCCAAGACCGTGAAGGCAGTAAAGGAAGCAGTTTATTGGGGCAGAACAAAAAAACAAAACTTTTTTATTTTAGGAGGCGGGACTAATCTTCTTTTTTCCGATAAAGGCTTTAATGGTTTTATCCTTAAGCCAGATATTAAATTTTTGAAAATAAGCGGAATGAAAGTGAAAGCCGGAGCCGGTGTTTTAATGTCGGACTTACTTAAATTTGCAACCAAACATGGTTTAAGTGGCCTCGAGTGGGCCGGTGGACTACCCGGGACTCTCGGAGGCGCCATCCGCGGCAATGCTGGGGCCTTCAAGGGAGAAATAAAAGATAGTATCGAATCAGTTACTAGTTTCAATATCAAAAACTCTAAAGTTTTTGTACGAAAAAACAAAGCATGTCGATTTTCATATCGAACTAGCCTTTTTAAAGAGAAAGACAATGAAGAAATTATTCTTGAAGCAACCCTAAAACTTAAAAAAGGCAATCCCAAAGAAATTCGCGCTGCTATTTTGGATAAAATCGATTTTCGGAAAAAAAAGCATCCCTTGGAATATCCAAATAGCGGCAGTGTTTTTAAAAACGTTCCCCTGACGCAAATTTTTAAAAAAGAAACACTGGAATACACGGAAGCTGTTCATCAGTCAAATTTCAACCTCAAGGGTTCTGTAGTCCCGGTTAAGAGCGACCCTTTTCCAGTTATCCCGACCGCCTACTTGATTTCTGAATCTGAGCTGAAAGGAATAACGAGGGGAGGGGCAATGATCTCTACTAAACACCCCAACTTCATCGTGAACGTCAAAAATGCCAAAGCTAGAGACGTCTTAGCGCTTATTAAACTTGTAAAATCTACCCTCAAACGCAAATTCGGAATTTCCGCCGAAGAAGAAGTCCAGATCGTAAACTGAAAAAGGCGCCGGAGTGCGGAATTTAACTCCCATACTCTAGCGCCTTCCTCGCGCGTGCTCTCTTCGAAGAGCGCGGAATTTTCCCTCTACCTCTCTTTCAGACTCAGTCATATTATTCAAGTCAGTGATTGCGTAGAAGGCACTCATCATGCCTGCCACGCGGTTAAAAAGCTCATCTTCTCCTGCTAGTGCTCTGTCTACAGAAGCTCGAAGCTCCTCGAGATAGATAGCAGGAAGAAACATCCTGCCACCGTATTCCAATCCTACGCCGTTTATAGCAATTGGGCCACCGAGCTGAAGATCGTGAACCTCTGACTTACGGTGGTTAATCCGGAGTCCTGCTCTTGCCACGACGTCTCTAATTCTGCCTCGAGTTCTCTTACCGATTCGCTCTTGTGATGAAAAAGTGAGGTCGTCGAGATATCGAGTTACAGTAATCTCTTCTTGGAGGCAGAATCGGATAAGGGGTTTGTCAAGCAGATAAGCTGCGTAGGTATTGAAAAGGTCAGGTGAGGCCGGGGCGCCAATAGCAAGCCCTCGTCCGCGAGGCGGAGCGCAATAGTCGTGGAGAAACCGGAGTACCCAAGACAACCTTTCCGTAAGATCGGGGTAAACGATACACAGGATATGAGCCAACTTCTCGATGTCGACACTCGGGTATGCTCCCTTTAAATCCGTTAAGTAGAAGAATCGGTTGCAGCGGTGAGGCTGTACATTCTTCCGAGGCGAGCTTCCTGGACGAGAGCCTGTAGCCATCTGGAGATCGAGTTTGCACTCCATGTGCCTTAGGTCATAAATCAGCGCGGCATGAAGCGCTCTCATAGCTGGATTTGGGTTGTATACCGTGCGCCTTTTAACTCTGCCGCTCATAGGGTTGCGGTCGGTTAACCGAATAGCGTGAAAGCGAGGAATTCCGCTTAAATCTGATATAGCAGTGTCAAGTCTCAATTATTCCTCCTGTTTAATGTTCACTAGGTGGAACTCAAGAACCACTTTTCTCTCTATATTGCTGATTTAAAGATAAGTCAAGCCTATAAAAAGAAAAGCGGCGCCAAGGTTTCCCGAGGCGCCTATGCTTTCACACTCCAATTTAGAGTGAAATTTACGGCAAGTGGGTGGGGCAGAGAACTCGGGGCAATATAGCCGTTGTTGAGGGTAGCTCCTTCCTTCTCGCCATCCCAGAAAGAAAAAAGAAAAGAACGAGAGAAAAGGAAACCTCAACCGCTCAGGGATAGCCCTTCTGCAGGACGTCCCGACTCCCCGTCTATTCAACAGAGAATTTGCCCAAGATGTGGTCGAAATAGACCCCAAGAGAGCTGTCCCACCCGAGCTTTACCGATGTGCCAAGACTATTAGTCGTTGGCGGGTGAGCTCTAATTCAATTATACATCATTTATTCTTAGAAATACTTGATTTTTGTTGATAAATAAAAATGGAAGAGCGCCGGGAGAATATCCTGGCGCTCATTTTCAGGCTCGTTTTAGAGCATGATTTCGGCAAAGACAGGGAACTAGATTTTAGGTTAAGTTATTTTGCCGATGCCTACGGGCAGCTCACAGATCATCGCCATGCCCGTTCCGAATCGGAAACATGAGAATCGACGCCCTCATGACCTCATGCCATGAAGAGTGCTGATCCGTAAGGGATATACCTACTGCAGGTGGTCCCACCTCCACCAAAGCGGTGAAGTTTGATCCAAGTTGTCCAATTATAAAGCCCCTAATAGAGCTAGTTCCCTGGCTTTCCTAGCCGCGAGACACAAGGTCCCGCAGGGTCAGCTAATGAGATTATAGCAAGTCGGCATTAGTTAGCTGTGGATAAGGATTTCTGTTCACTGTCTATCTCATAACCACTTTCCGATTTAGCTTAATTGCCTTTTCTCTCATGCCGCGTAATTTATTTTAGATCACTTAAACTAATGGCTAATCATTTTGATCAACGACAGCTAGTAAGATCGGGCTATATTAATTCACAGGCGCAACTTATCCACAGTTTCGACAAATTTTTCAAACTTCAGTGATATAATTTTGTTAAGGGGAAAAATTATTTTCTTCTAACCGACAAGAAGTCCTTAGCTCGTCAGCACTCAAGTTGTTGAAAGGACTGAAAAGCTGGTGATGAACTCACCAGACCTCACAAAGGTCGGAACGATCAGTGAAAAACTGATTCCATTTAATCGACATAAATGCCAAAAAAGAAAAAAGGAGGCAAAAAGAGAAGATAAGATTTAGTTTGCCTTTAACCCCCGCCTAATCTAGGCGGGGGTTTGTTTTTATCCTAAAAGTGGTAGAATATCTTCCATGAAAATCAGCATAAAATCAACAAATTTAGACCTTACTCCCAGTCTAAAAACATATATAGACACGAAAATAAGAGACCTTGAAAAATTAGTCAAAAAATTTGACTCTGATGGAGTTGTTAATCTCCGCCTTGAAGTTGGGAGAACTACTAAACATCATCATAAAGGTGAAGTTTTTATGGCCGAAGGAACTTTAAATTTGCCGGGAAAAATCTTAAGAGCATCTGAGTATGCAAACGACATCCGGCGAGCGATAGATGTTTTAAAACACACTCTTCATTTGGAAATTGAGAAGTACAAAACTAAAGTTTCGATTAAAAAATAACAGTTAAATGAATTTTTTAAAGAATTTCTTTCATGACAACGAGCTCAAAAAATTCCAATCGGCCATAAGCGCAATCAATGCGCTCGAGAGAGAAATCCAATCTCTCAAGGACGAGGAACTTAAGGGTGAAAGTTTAAAACTCCAAGAACGATTTGAAAAAGGCGAGCCCTTAGAGGACCTCGCTCCTAAAGCGTTTGCTTTAGTTAGAGAAGCTGCTAAAAGGACCTTGAATCAACGCCCATACGACGTACAGCTAATAGGAGGCTTGGTCATTCACAAGGGGGCAGTCGCAGAGATGGCAACCGGAGAGGGGAAAACCCTAGCTGCCGTAGCCCCAGTCTACCTTAACGCTCTCACTAAAAAAGGAGTTCATGTCGTTACAGTTAACGAGTATCTAGCTCGGCGCGACACTGTCTGGATGGGGCAAATTTATAAAGCTTTAGGAATGAGCGTCTCTTGTCTCACTCCGGCCGGGGCTTTTCTTTATGATCCCGCCTTTAAAGTTTCTGAGAAAAACGAAGAAGAGGCGATTGATAAAGAAAGAGACGCCACCGGCAATTTTTTAATTCAGCAAGAGTTTCTAAGACCAATTAGCCGCCGAGAAGCCTATCTTGCTCATATTACTTATGGCACGAATCACGAATTTGGCTTTGATTACCTAAGAGATAATCTTGCTTACAATACCGAATCCCAGTCCCAGCGAGGGCATTACTTTGCCGTCATCGACGAAGTGGACAGTATTTTAATTGATGAAGCCCGTACACCCCTCATTATTGCTGCTCCGGACGAAAAATCGAGCGATTTCTATAAAACATTCTCAAGAGTAGCTAGTCATCTCAAATTAGAAGAGGACTATACTCTCGACGAGAAACATCGTTCGGTTGCAATTACCGATCAGGGCGTCGAAAAAGTAGAAAAGATGATAGGTGTTTCAAATATTTACGCCCCCAAAAATCTTCGCCTCGTTCATTACCTCGAGGAAAGCCTCAGAGCGCACACCCTTTTCAAGCGAGACAAGGACTATGTTGTAAAAAACGGGGAGATTATTATCGTTGATGAATTTACCGGGCGACTTCTCCACGGACGCAGGTATAATGGCGGATTACATCAGGCCATTGAAGCCAAGGAGGGGGTCCAAATTAAGGAAGAATCTAGAACCTACGCCAAAATTTCCATCCAGAACTACTTCCGCATGTATGAAAAAATATCCGGTATGACTGGTACGGCTCAAACTTCCGCTGAAGAATTCCATAAAGTTTACAACCTAAGCGTCATCTCTATTCCTACCCATCGTCCAGTCATAAGAAAAGACTTCACGGATCTAATCTATAAAAATCAAAATGCTAAATGGCAAGCAGTTGTAAAGGAAGTCAAAGAATGCCAAAAGAAAGGTCAGCCGATTCTTCTTGGAACAACTTCCATTGCGAAGAATGAGCTTATTTCATCGTTGCTCTCAGAAGCGAATATTCCTCATGAAGTTCTAAACGCCAAAAACAACGAACGCGAAGGAGCGATCATCGCCCAAGCCGGGAAACCGGGTGCTGTTACGGTCGCCACTAATATGGCTGGTCGGGGCGTTGACATTATTTTGGGCGGCAACCCGCCCCAAACTGAAGAAACCCAGAAAGTTATATCGGCTGGCGGCCTCCACGTAATCGGTACTGAGCGGCACGAAGCTCGCCGCATTGACAATCAGCTCCGGGGGCGGGCCGGCCGCCAAGGAGATCCAGGTTCTTCAAGGTTTTTCTTATCACTCGAAGACGATTTAGTAAGGATTTTCGGAGGCGAAAGAGTTAAAAACATGATGGAAAAATTTAAACTGCCGGAAGACTTGCCCATTGAAGTCGGTCTTGTCTCGAAAGCGGTCGCTCAAGCCCAAGCTAGAGTTGAAGGCGCTAATTTCGATTTAAGGAAACATCTTTTAGAATATGACGACATTTTAAACAAGCAACGAACCAATGTTTATCATCGCCGTCAAGAGATCATCGCAACGTCCCATAAAGAGGAAATTGCCAAGATTATTTTTAATGCCTCTTCCGAGTTCCTAGAAAAAATTAATGCCGACGATTCTCTTCTTCAAGAAGAAAACCAAGCCGAAAAATCTTCGACCCACGAAGAAAAACTTAGGAAGATTTTTGAAGAGGCGGGAGTTGCAAATCGCGAGCGGCCGTTTCCAACTAACGTTGATCTCGATAGCCTTAAAGACTTGATCCTTAAACGCAGTATGGAAGTAAGTATGAACCCCTTCGCCCAAACTCGTCTCTTAGGAATTCTCGATATGCTTTGGATGACTCATTTAGAAAACCTCGAAGCACTAAGCGAGTCCATCGGTCTTCGTGCCTACGGCCAGAAGGATCCGCTTGTTGAGTATAAACAGGAAAGCCGTGTCCTGTTTAATAATTTCTGGAGTAATTGGAGCGCCTGGATTTTTATGAATCTCTTTCGTTTAACGACCACGGGCGAAACCGGCAGTGAATCTCATATAGTGAAGACTGGCGCACCTATCGACGATAAGATTGGCCGCAACGACCCCTGCCCCTGCGGAAGCGGAAAGAAGTATAAGAAGTGCCATGGGAAGTAACATTTCGCTATCCTGAGCGAAGTCGAAGGGTAAGAAGTGCCATAGCGCTTAACTCTATGCGGCTATATATTACATCATCATTCGGAGATAGCAGGGAAGACATTGAAAAACTGTGCTCGATTGTTCGATCAGCGGGATTTGAAGATTTTAGCTTCATACGGGATGTCGAGAACTATCAAAAGATTTTTGATAACCCGGAAGATCTAATGAAGAGATCTGAAGATGAAATTAAAAAATCGGATGCCTTGCTGATCGACATGACGGATAAACCCACCGGCAGAGCTATCGAAGCCGGCATGGCTTATTCTCTCGGTAAAAAAATTATCGCAATCATGAAAAGAGGTGTACAGATCAAGGACACAACTAAAGGAATAACTGATGCGATCATCGAATATGATGTCATCGAAGATATTTCCAATGGACTCAAGGAAGCTCTTCGGAGATGGCATAAGTCGAAGAAATGTCGCGGGGAACATATAAAAAGTGTTCGCATCAACTGTATTAATGGTAGATAAGAAAACAATTTTTCGGAAGATTTTACGAGCCGTCATCATTCCATTATCTTTTCTTGTTATTTACCTAACTTTAGTCGCGCTTTGGGGAATTTTTGACCTTCCTCCCCAAGACAAATTAATCGAAATCATTAAAGAATTTTTTAACCGCTACGGGTTAGCTGTTGTTTTTACTGGAGCTATCATCGAAGGGTTTCTGCTCCTCGGCCAGTATTTCCCAGGTGGGTTTATTATTTTTTTAGCCGTTATTTCTGCCGGGCAAAACATTCCTCGGGTAGCCGGTGTCGTTCTAACTGTCTCTTTAGCTTTTTTTATTTCTTACTACTTAAATTATCTTGTAGGTAAGTATGGTTGGTATCGAATTTTTTTAAAGTTCGGGCTTAAAGATTCTATTGAAAACTCAAAACGGAAGCTCGAAAAACACATCCTAAAAGCCGTTCTAGGCAGCTACTGGGAGCCAAACCTTGCCTCCTTTACCGCTACGGCTGCTGGCATCCTCCGAATTCCTGCCGCGACTTTCCTTAACAATTCAGCAATTGGCATTGTAATCTGGAACATCTTTTGGGGAATATTTGTTTTTCTCCTTGGCGACACGGCCCTCAAATTGGCCGGTCGGAAGTATCTGATTTCGATATTTTCTATATGGATATTGATTGTTATAGTAGTAAATTTTATTCAAGCTAAGAAGCCCAGATCCGATAATCTTGATTAGTTTCAGATAACGTAGAATTCAGCTAAAATTAAAACCAATGAGATCGGGTTTTAAATTCTTCCTTTCCATTTTCTTTGGTTTTGTCTTGGCTCTAGTCGTAAATAGTTTCCTTACTTCGATTTTCTGCGCTAAGGACGACGCTAATTCTCTTTGCAGTATCTCCTCAATTATTTTAGTCCCAACCGCAACCCTAGTCTTTGCGATTGTTTTTTATCTCGTAATCCCTAATCAAGACTGATGCAAAAAATATTTGAAGAGTTAACCGATCAAGAAGTAAAAATTTTTCAATCGTTTAATTCTCCGAGGAAAATTCAGGATTTTCTTGAGACTATCCCGATTAACTTTGAGAAAGGCGGGGAGACTTGTTACTCGCCTAGGAAAGTTTTAGAGAATAATAAAGCCCACTGTTTCGAGGGGGCTCTTTTTGCCGCCGCCGCTCTTATGTTCCATAAGGAGAAACCTCTTCTTCTAGATCTTGTTTCAGCTCATAACGACTATGATCATGTCGTCGCCCTTTTTCGGGATCGCGGTTGCTGGGGCGCTATCAGCAAAACTAATCATGGCGTCTTGCGTTACCGAGAGCCAATTTATAAAAACATTCGCGAAATCGCCCTCTCTTACTTTCACGAATATTTTTTAGATAGCGGCCAAAAAACTCTTAGAACTTTTTCAAAACCTTTTAACTTATCAAGGTTTAATTCCCAAGGTTGGGTTACTGCGAGGAAGGATCTCTGGTATCTTGTCGAGGCGCTTGATAATTCTCCTCATCAAACTATTTTAAACAAGAGCCAAATTAGAAAACTCCGTCCAGCCGATCCGATTGAAATCAAAATCGGCAAAGTTATAGAGTGGATCCCGGGTAAAAAGTCTTATAAATTTAAATAAAACTACAATCAAAAGAGCCCTCGGGCTGAAAAAGTACCAATCAACCAGTGGAAATATCTTCAATCTTGACAAAATAATAATAATATACTAAAAACAACATGGCGCCTGCTTTATTGAGGTAGGCTAAAACTGAATAAAATAATGGAGAAGGAGGCTCATACATGGGATCAGGCACAGGACTTGTTTCAGCCCCTCCGCTGAGAGTAAAAGCGGAAGTATGTTTCGCAGCGAAACTGACCGTTGATTACGGCAGGTCAGTGGAAGCTGGTATTGCAGCCGGTAACTACGGCTACGTGAATGAGCACATCACGGCGATGAATTTTCCTCATCGTCCAGCCCTAAGGAAAGGGGTGGTGAAAGTTGATTTGGCCGTAGTCAGGCTGAATCGGCCAGCCGGAATATTCCTTGAGCTGTTCGAGATCCTGGAATACCTCGAGAAAGATCCGCTGTGGGACAGATTTATGCTGTCCCAACTCCCCGATCTGTTGACGATTGGGGAGAATCATCCCAGTCTTCAAGAAGAGTTTCCAATTTGGTCCCTCGGATCCTCCTGGATCCAAGGAATCAACCGATTTTTCCCCGTTTTGAGGTTCGATCAGAGAATACGGGGAATCACACTCACCCCGTCCCAGAGACATTTCAGTCGGAGGTCTGGCTTCCTCCTCGTTGAGCGCATTTGAAAGTTCACTTGCGCTTTCTACCCCGCAGAGTTGAATGAATAACTCTGCGGGGCTATCTTTTTAAAAAACAACTCATTGTGAAAATTAATCCCCCTCCTCGCCGAAACGAAAAGGGGGATCGAACAGCCGGCTGCTCATAGCCGGTCAGGAGGTGCTTAATTTCTGCCGGACCAGTCTCGCCAGAGCCTTTGCCTGAGCAAGGCTCCCGACGTAAACGCCCTCGAGGCCTTTGATAGGCACATTCAGTCCGAACGACGAAAACCCGCCGGTCGCACTGTAACCGTGTCCATCTATGCCGATGCCGTCGAGTTCGTTGACATCGGAAATCGGGGCAGGGCCTCTCATTCGGGCGAGGCCGCTATTCAGGAAGGTTAAGACCTTCCCAATCTGTTCCACGGCCAGCGTTGAGTCGGGTATGCCAGTGTATCCGACGAAGTCGAACGTCTCAACGGTTCCAGCGATCACGCGGTACGTTGAGTTCGCAATGTGCGTAGCTGTCGCTATCGCCACGGGCGATGGCGCGACGGCCTTCTCGCTTTGTTGGCATCCGATGACCATAACAACAACCAAGGCCACCGCAATCAATGCCAGCAACAGACTTCTCTTCATGCAACCTCCCCTTCTTCTCCCCCCCTGTAAACTAGAAAACTGTCTTTCTAAAACACCTCCTTTCTCTGGGTCCTTTTTCCCAGCATTTTGTCAATGATTTCCTCTAAATTGAGTATAATTTAGACAGAATAGGTGTCAATTATAACTAACCCAAAAAGTAGCGCCCCCAAACCCTCTTGATTTTTTATCACTTATCATATATAATAATTATTGTAAGTTTCTACGTAGTTTTCCGCCTTATACTTGTTAGTTATAGGTAAGGAAGCTAAGTTAGATCGGTCGACTTACGTTAATTAACAAGTGTAATGAGTAAAAAGTTATACGTTGGCGGGTTGCCATATTCAACCACCCAAGATGAACTTCGAGACGCTTTCGCGCAAGCCGGAGCTGTTGAGTCAGCCACCATCATCACTGATAAGATGACTGGTCGCTCCAAGGGTTTTGGTTTCGTTGAAATGTCTAACGACGATGAAGCGCAGAAGGCCATCGATCTTTGGAATGGGAAGGATTTT
>JAKALK010000057.1 GCA_021813155.1 bacterium | reverse complement strand
TCGGGGCAGATAATTCTTTGTTTGGTGATTTCGTCTTCGATATCGTCGATGGTGTCTGGCATATCCTCGGCTTTTATGCCGACGTGATCTATAGTTTTCGGTTCTTCCCACTTGGCGCCGAATGCTATCGCATTTTCCTTGATTTTCGGGAACATAATTTGAGCAAGCGAATAATTGTAGCCGGCATAGGCAGCGCTGAGAGGAAAGAACTTGCCCCACTCCCCTCTTTGTTTCATATCATTTTTAATTTTAGAAATCAGGCTTTCATATTCTTCTTTTGAATATTGTTTATTTAGAATGCAGTATTTTTTCTTTCTCAAACCAATACAGCCGAAGCAATATTCACTTTCTTCACAATAATCCAAGTAGGCGCTATAGCGGCATGAGCTCGCATAAAGGGTGCAGAAATTGCCGTAGCCCCACTGATCCATACAGGCGCGGGCGGTGTTCTCTGACATACAACCCATAGTGTCGATTGAATCCTTGTTTTTGTAGCCCCGAAAACCGTATCGGCAATTTTCTGAATTTTCCCAAAAGCAACATGAATGGCAATTTTTACTCTCGGTCATAAAATTGCCGGTTGAATTGGCGACTTGGATGTTAAAGTGGGCGCGATGAACGGCGTCGTTTTTTACGTGTTCCCAGAAATCTTTTTTTAATTTTTCGATTTCTACATAGGAATTTAATTTGAAACTTTTTAGTTTTTCGAAATACTCTTCTTTTGAATAGGGTTGGTTGAGGATATGGTATTGTTTATTGCGCAGGTTCCATGACATGAAACAGTTTTGGCAATTTCGACAGTCGTAAAGGAAAGCGCTTTCGATACAATCACGTGCGTTAAAACAGTGGCGCAGTTTGAATCCATTAAAACAATAGAGGCAGTCGTAAGATTGATCTAGGTGAAAGCAATAGGTTAGATCGATAGAATTTTTACATTGGAGAAGCCGGTAGCCGTAGATAATGTCCTCGAGGCCGACGGCACCGCGTGTAAGGTAGCTGTTTTTTGATTCCCAAACGTCATCAGTCCAGTCGCAATTGGTGTTTTTGAGGCCGACTTGGTGGGGATGCGGAACTTTTGCTTGGAGTTCGACAATTTGATCGATGAATGATTTCTCGGGATTATAGTCGGCGCCATATTTCATTGGATCCCAGGCGTCGGAGACGAATTCTTCGCGGTCGTAGATTGGAAACGGAACGCTTTCGGGGAGAACAGTGATGATTCTCTTGCCGCTTAAAGCAGAGTTAGTGATTCGGAAGCGACCGAAAATCCAAAAAGCGCCTAGATATTCCCACCTACAGTAGGGGCATTGATCTGATTCAGGCAGGTCGAATTTGGCGTAAAATTCCTTGTCGATCGATTCGACTTTGAATTCTTGACGACAATTTACGCAAACTCTATTTTCGTCCATGGTTTTAGACTACTTCGGCGTTATAACACTGCTTGCAGTAAACGGTTTCTTTGCGTTCGGGAGAGTAGGAAGTTTCGAAGTTATTCGGACACGATTCCGGTCCATGAAAATGTTCGGACGTGTTTTGATAGTTTTGGTTTGATGAATTTTTGCCGGCACATTGGCATTTTCTTTGCCACAGGCGAAGAGGGGTGCGTTTATTGAGGCGTTCGTAATGGCGACAGTTCGGGCATAAGTCCGGCAAGGGAATATTTTTATTTCGATAAAAATTCAGTTCGCATTCGGTTATTTTGAAGGCGGTGGTGCAGAAATCGTTACATTTTCCAGCGTGCGAGCAGCCGAGAACTTCTTTTGTGATGCTATCCCCTACTTCGGAAATTAAGTCGGGAATATTTTCAGGATTAAGGGTTATAGTGTAATTTTTTTCATCCGGCTCACGCCACCTAAACCCCTTTTCCAAAATTTGATCTTTCGATAAAGGGAAAAATTCTTGGGCAATGGTTTCGTTGTAAGAGAACGGGACGATTTCGTTCGGAAAAAATTCTCCGTATTTATAGGTTCGCTTTTTTTTATCTTCATACGGCATTGAGTTCATATTCTCGATTATTTTCGGAACTAATTCTCCGTATTCCTCTTTTGTATATTGCTTGTTTAATATGCAATATTGTTTCTTTCTAAGCCCGACGCAACCAAAAAGATCCGACGAACTGTGGCAATTCATGCAGTATTGCGCCTGCGAAAGTCCGTCCCAGCATTCATTACTAAATGAAACATTAGAGCATTGACGCCCGACGTTTACGGATTCGTATATTAGATCCGAAGACATTGCCCAGTAGCTGAAGTCCATTACGTCTTTGGCCTTAACCATACCAAAGGTATATCTGGCATCTTCGGTCTCGGCGCAGTTGTAGGAATTTCGGACGTTTTCGCACTCTTCGAGCCAGTTGCCGGTTGAATTACTGGTTTGGCGCTCAATAAGCGACGGAACAATATATTTATTTCGGAGTTTTTCGATTTGCTTTTTTATTTCTTCAATTGATTTTCTCGAAAAAAGATCAAAAGTTTTCAATTTCTCCTGGTATTCTTCTTTTGAGTATTTTTCGTTGAAAATATAGTAGCTTTTATTTCTTAAATTAACGCAACCGAAGCAGCTGTCGCAATTGCGACAATCGAAAAGGAAAGATGAGTTACTGCAGCTATGGCACTCTTGGGAATATTTGAGATTGTTGCAGCTATAGCAATCGATTAATTCGTAGCTAAGTTCTGTTTTGTGGATATTGTAGCAATCGATACTACTTTTTGAGTCCCAATAAGAATTGCCGTAGTAGCAGTCTTCATTATTAGCGCTGCCAAAAATAAGGTAGCAATTTTTGACGTCACTAACGCGATTTGAGTAATCGCTATTAACGATGTTTCCTTGTTGAATAATGCCTAGACGTGGTACGGCCCGAAGCAAATCATTGTATTGCTCGAAAAAGGGCCGAGAAAAGTCGTATTTTCTGGCGTAGACCAAAGGATCCCAATTGTCAGACCACCAGCAATTATAGCAGTAAGCCTTATATGGACTTTCCGGGCTATACATCAGGATTTTGTCTTTCTGGCAAAGATCGCATTTCCGTTTGTAGAGTCCTCTTTCGTTGCGTGCTGTGAAACGCCTTATGAGACGGCACTCCGGACACCAAGTGGGTGGCGGAACTTTTATACGCTCGTAAAAAATAAGGTCGTCCGGTTCGATGACGAAATTCTGTTTACAATTTTGGCAGGTTTGGGTTTGTGATTTCATGCTATCTCAGAATTATAACACTGCTCACAATACACAATTTCAGGGCGATCAGGGGCGAATGAAGTTTCGAATTCGTTGGGGCAGGACTCGGTTTCGTGGAAGTGGTTCGCTGTGTTTTGGTAGAGCTTGTTCTTGGAAGCTATTCCGCCACAATGGCACTTCTGAGCCCAAAACTGGATGGGATTGCGGTGTTTTGTGCGTTCGAAATGGCGGGAATTGGG
>JAKALK010000056.1 GCA_021813155.1 bacterium | reverse complement strand
GTGTCCCCTGCTTTAACTTCTTGACCAACACCCATGACGATATCCTTTTTAACTAGCTTTTCGTCACCAGGCTTAGGGGTGGTATCAATTTTGGGTTGAAGGTTCATTTTATTTTCTTCGGGTGGCTCAGTTAGATTCTTGATAAAATTGCCACCAGGTTTATTAACAAGCGAAATGGAATAACCTAGCGCCACAATTAGAACAACCAACACTATTATTGTAACAATATTTTCCTTTTTCATCTTATTATTGTTTTAATTCTACTTCAGATTCACTGGCTGGTAAAGCCTCGAAAAGATGCCGGCATTTATCATTGAATCGCTCAAGGACTTTAGGCGACTCAGCCAAAACTTCTTCAACAGCCGAATCGTCGCTCTCAATAATGCCACGCCAAGATTCGCATACTACGAGGCGATCATCAGAAGATTTCTCCTTAGATTCGCGGAATGAATGAGAGTTGTATTTAGATTCTTTGTTTGCTTTGTCATCTTCTTCTTTGTTTTCTTTTTGAGGGGGTAACTCAGTGCTCATCCCAACGGGTGCGGAGGCCGTAGCAACGATCATTACGGGAACTTCAGGTTGAATATTCGGAGGAATGTTCGGCCCATTACCCTGAATTGTCATAAGTGAGTGTTCGACTTCTTGTTTGAAATCCTGTGTTAACTCAGCTACTTTAGAACTCTGGGGGTTTTGACTTCGAACCTCCTCGATTTCCTTAAGGCGGCGATTAGCTAACTCAAGGTGGAGGGCTGGCTTTTTTTCCTCTTTAGTAAAAACAACTTTAATCGATTCCTGGGACCTTTTGAGAGGATAAAGAAGGTTACCGGGACCAACATTCTTTTGATCGGCGTAGGTAGCCGCGGCGGCTAAAACTAGCATAAAGGCAATGCCGGAAGCCGCTCCTCTTATAAAATACCTGAAAGCAAATGTAGGTTCCGAAGCATGCGAACCCAATTTTTCACGAACAGCGGCAAGGAAAAGAGTTTTAGTTTGCTCCTTAAATTCTTTACGAGGTTGATACATTTTCTTGATATTCATTAGGATAAATTACGTTGGATTTTTTCTTTGAGTCGACTGACGGCTACTCTTAAATTCCCTTCGGGTTTACTTAAAATTTTTGAAATGTCTTTATATTTTAGATCGGCTACAAAATGAAGCTCGAAAAGTTCTCTCTCGTCGCTAGAAATGGTATTAAGAAAATCTTTGATTCTTTTGATCTCAATTTTACTATCCAAGCTTTCAACTGAAAGTTGTCCTGCGGACTTTTCAATCTTGGCCTCCTCGAGATCTGAAAAATGAACTTCTTTCTGCTTTCGATAGTAGTCGGTAACTGTATTTCTGGCTAACTGCCAAAACCAAACTAAGAAATTCCCCTTTTGGGGATCAAAAGTCTGGATACGATCTACAAGTTTAAGGAAAATATCCTGAGTTAAATCTTCGGCTACTGAGCGATTAGAGCATTTATTCATACAAAAGCCAAAAACCTTGCTGAAAAGTTCTTCGTAAAGTTTTTCAGCGGCGCGGTTATTTCCTTTCTTTAGGTCGGTAGCTAACCTTGTTAAATTGTCAGCGGCAAAGAGATTTCTCATAAGAAATACGTGCCCATTTTTTAATTGTTACGTTTGATGATGACTTGAGACCTGCTCTCTCCAGAGAGCTGTATAAAGCCCTTTTTTGCGAAGTAGACTATCATGGTTTCCTTCTTCGATAATTTCTCCTCTTTCAAGAACATATATCCGATTGGCATGAGAAACGGTAGAAAGTCGATGGGCGACTAAAATTGTGATTAGATGGGACCGGATGCCGGCAATATTTTTTATGGTTTGAGTAATAGCCCGCTCGGTAATCGAATCTAGATTAGAAGTGGCCTCGTCAAATATTAAAATCTCGGGAGTTCTTAAAAGGGCGCGGGCGATAGCCAGTCTCTGTCTTTCTCCTCCAGAAATCTTAATGCCCCCTTCTCCTATTTTGGTATCTAGTCCCCGGCCTCCTCGTTCGATAATAGGAGTAGCGGCAGCAAATTTCAAGACCCTAAGACAATCGCCATCGGTAGCGCTGGGGTTAATAAATAGCAAATTCTCACGGACAGTACCAGCAAAAAGCTGGGTTTCTTGAGAAACCAAGCCAATTTTATTCCTTAAACTATCGTAATCGATAACAGAAGAATCCACGTGATTGAAAAATATTTTCCCTTTTTTAGGTCTATAAAGTCCAACCAAGAGTTTTACTAGGGTGCTCTTCCCGGAACCAGAAGGGCCGACAAAGGCAACGGTTTCGCCGGCTTTAATATTGAGGTTAATTTTCGTAAGCGAAGAATGCTCGGCTACTTGGTAGCTAAAATAAATTCCGTTAAACTCGATTAAATTTATATTTCCTAGCTGAACAGGGTTTTGGGGCTTGGACTCTCTTGGTATTTTAAGGATCTTATTTAATTCTTCGCTTGAAGCCTTGGCTTCATGGAATTGGGAAGAGACATTCCCTAATTCACCAAGGGGCGAAAAAATAAAGAAAGAGTATATGAATAGACTTAAGAATTCTCCGAGAGAAATGGCTTTTTCAAAAATCAACCACGTCATTAAAAATATCAAAGCAGCCCTCATGGCGTTGATCAGTGTACCCTGAATGAAACTCAAGAATCGGATCATACGAATTTTTCGGAGCTCAAGCGAAAGAACGGCATCGTTCACCGAATTCAACCGATTGATTTCTTGGTTTTCTAATCCTAAACTTTTGACAAGTTCGACGTTTCTTAGAGTTTCAGTAGTAGAACCGGCCAGCTCGGCTGATTCAAGGACGATATCCTTCTGGGCTGCTTTAATACGCCGGCCAAGCAGAAAAGTAATAATGCCGAGAGTTGGGATCATTAAGAAATAGGCTAAACCAATAACCCAGTGGGCGTAAAAAGCGTAGAAAAGAACAAAAGTAATGCCAATTAAAGAGAAGAAGATGATATTTACAAAATTAATAATGACTAACTGGATGTCAGAGCGGGCCTTTTGAAGTTTTAATAAAAGCTCTCCGGAACGCTGGTCCTCGAGTATGGCGTAAGGCAAAGAAAAGGAGTGAGCGACGCTTTTAGCATAAATGGAGGCGCCGACTCTTTGGCTCACCATATTTACAAAGTAATCTTGAAAATTTTTGGCCACTCTTGATATAAAGGCGACCCCGATAAAAGCTAATAAGAGCAAACTAACTCCACTTATAAATTGATCTAAAGAAAATTCACCAGCGTGACTGGCATATTTATCGATGATTAATCGCAAAACCTGTGGGTCAAGTAAAGAGAAAAACTGATTGACAGCAGCTAAGACTAATCCGAGGAAAAGTATTTTTTTGTATTCACGAACGTAGTCCCAAATAAACAGCATAAACTTTATCTAGAGTAAGCGCGATTATTATATCATAAGCAAAATCCCTCCTTTTTCCGGAGGGATTTTGCTTGACTGACTACTAAAGCTTAGAGATTAGTAATTGTTTCTAGATC
>JAKALK010000014.1 GCA_021813155.1 bacterium | reverse complement strand
TTTTACCGAAAGCCCAATCTTGCCGTCCTCCACTTTTATCACCTTTGCTCTTACAAAATCTCCGACTCGAGCCACCTCGTTTATATCCTTCACAAACCCACTCTTAAATTCAGAGATGTGAATCATTCCGTCCTGACCGCCTCCTAAATCTACAATTGCTCCAAATTCTAAAATCCTAACCACTTTTCCTTCTACAATCTCGCCTATCTTAAATTCCTTAGTGAGTGATTTTATTTCTGCCACTGCTCCTTCCACTGCCTCTACCTTACTGCCCGAAACAAAAACCCACCCGTCATCATCAATATCTATTCCAGAAAGGGCGTATTTATCAATCAAACCGTTTATCATTTTCCCCCCGGGACCAATCACCATCCCAATCTTAGAAGGGTCTATTTGAAACTGTTTTATGGCTGGCGCGTACTTCGAAATCGCGCCCCGAGGTTTTTCTAGAACTTTTTTAATAAAACCTAAGATTTCCAAGCGAGCTTTCTTGGCCTGCCTCAAAGTCTGCTCGATCATCTCCATAGTCAGCCCTTGAAATTTAACATCCAGCTGGACCCCGGTTACACCGTCTTCCGTCCCAGCCACCTTAAAATCCATATCTCCGTGATGATCTTCCGGGCCCTGGATATCAGTGAGAATCTTAAAATTGCCTTTCTCGTCAGCCATCATCCCCATCGCGATTCCAGCCGCTGGCTTTTTTATCGGCACCCCGGCATCCATAAGCGAAAGCGATCCGGCACACACGCTAGCCATCGAGGAAGATCCGTTCGATGAAACTATTTCAGAAACAACGCGGATGGTATAAGGAAATTCTTCGCGGGAAGGGATTAACCATTTCAGCGCCTTCTCGGCTAAAGCTCCATGCCCAATCTCTCTCCTTCCCGGACCCCTAAAAGACCCGATCTCGCCCACCGAATAAGGAGGAAAATTATAATGGAGCATAAAACGACGCTTCCCTGAAAACTCCATCGTTTCAACCAACTGTTCCGCCCCCGGTGGCCCCAGAGTCGTAATCGCCAAGGCGTGAGTATTCCCTCTCATAAAAACCGCCGAGCCGTGCGTCCTCTCAAAGAGACCTACTTCAGCCGCGAGTTCTCTAATTTCATCCATCGCCCTCCCGTCTGGACGAAGATTTTCCTGAATTGCTTTTTTGTGAACCAATACATCCATCACCTCATCGAAAAGAAAATCTACCTGTTTAGGATCAAAAAATTCTCCTCGCCCTTCATAGTCTCCCTTAAGAAAAGCAAAGAGTTCGTCTTTAAGATTACTAAGCCCGCTATAATACTCACTCTTGTCTTTCACGTAAACTACTTTCTCAAGTTGGCCGGACAAGAATTTATCCACTTTAGCTTTTAAGCCCAAATCGGGCTCAGCTAGAACCAACTGGGTTTTCTTTTTGCCAATCTCCGTCACTATCTTATTCTGAAAACTAATCAACTTATCAATTTCTTCTTGGCCCATTCGAAAAGCTTCTAGTACGTCCCCCTCTTGAGCTTCGTTCCCGCCTAACTCCACCATATTGATCCTGCCTTCCGGTCCAGCCGCAAAAGTCTCAAAAACAAAATCAGTCGACTGCATCTCCGAATTATTTGGATTCACTAAAATTTTCGAACCGACCTTAGCAACTCTTACTCCTCCCACTGGTCCCCCCCACGGAACATCGGATATCGCAAGCGCCGTAGAAGCCCCAAGTAATCCCGGGAAATCGGGATCGTTTTCTTCGTCAATAGAAAGAATGGTTACCACGACTTGAATCTCGCGACGAATCCGATTGTCGAAAAGAGGTCGCAAAACTCTGTCTACCAACCGCCCCGAAAGAATGGCTTCATCCGAAGGCCTACCTTCTCTTCGAATAAATCGGCTGCCAATAATCTTACCGGCCGCATAGAATTTCTCTTCGTAATCTACTTTGAGAGGCAAATAATCTACAGAAGAATCTTTTTTAGACATCACCACTGTAACCAAAACGGCCGTCTCTCCGTACTTGGCCAGAACCGAAGCGTTAGTCTGCGGCGCCAAATTCGAAAGCTCCAGTGTTAACGTTTTTCCCCCTACTTCAGTTTTAAAAATTTTTTTATCCATATAATTTATCACTCACTTCGTCTCGTAAGTGTTATTGAACAATGCCCGCCTACTACCTATTTCCGCAAAATTATTCTCGGTATTTCTTCAAGGTTAATAAATCGATCCGTCGCCTCTTGAATTTTTGAAGAAGCCGTGCGCTTAAAAGCCGCCACCTCGACCAATCTCCCCAGCCCCCACTTCAAATAATCTACAAGCGGCAGAAAATCGCCGTCGCCGGTCACCAAAATTACCACATCCAAAAAAGAAGCCATTCGAATTGCATCCACCGCTAAACCCACATCCCAATCCGCCTTCTTAAGGCCGTCCGGGTAAATTTGCAAATCCTTACTCCTAAGCTCAAGGCCTGATTTCTCAAGAGCATCAAAAAAAGCCGCCTCTCCTAGAGCGGTATCACTCTTAACCACATACGCCATCGCCCTAATTAGCTGGCGACCGCCAACCAAACTCTTCATCAACTCTGGGTAATTTACCCGACCGTGATAAAGATTCTTGGATGAATGGTAAAGATTTTGAACGTCAACGAAAATTCCTACTCGCTGATTTGAATAAACGGCACTCGGTCTCATCTGTCTTATTTTTTCAAGCCAAGTTTTTTGATAATCTTGGCGTAAGTTTCCGGCTCTCGCCTTTTCAGGTACTCTAAAAACTTCCTCCGTTTCGAAACCATCTTTAAAAGCCCCCTCCGCGAATGGTTGTCCTTTGGGTTCTTTTTTAGATGTTTAGCGAGATCCTCGATCTGGCGAGTTAGGGTAGCTACCTGCACCGAAGCCGAACCGGTATCTTTGTCGTGTTTTTGATGTTCAGCCACGATTTTCGATTTTACTCGTTTAGTTAGCATGTTTTACCATTCTAACCTAATCCCAACAAAAAAGCAAACGATAACCTGTCGCACAATCTCAATTTGGTAAAATTAATCTATGGCCTCCACTGAAAAATGGCTTGAGGATTATCTAAACTACCTCGAAATAGAAAAGAATCGTTCTCCCAAAACCCGAGAGAATTATTCTCGCTATCTTAAGGAATTCTTATCCTTCGCAAAAGTTAAATCCCCTGAAGCGATTACAGAGAATATCGTAAGAAGTTTTAGAGTTAGTCTCTCAAGAAAAAATCTAAAAAAAATCACTCAAAACTACTACGTCATTGCCATTCGCAATTTTCTGAAATACCTCATCAAACGAGACCTTAAGGTTCTGGCTCCCGATAAAATCGAACTTCCCAAAATCCCCCGCCGCCAAATTGAAATTCTAGAATACAAAGACTTAGAGCGGCTCCTAAGCGCTCCCGGAGGAGAAGATCTCCGCGCCCTCCGAGATCGGGCCATTTTGGAAACCTTCTTTTCAACTGGCCTTCGACTTTCTGAACTCTGCTCGCTTGATCGCTACCTAGACTGGAGTCGGGGTGAAATTACCGTTCGAGGAAAAGGAGAAAAGCTGCGAGTAGTTTTTATCTCCGATAGTGCCAAAGTGGCCATCAAAAAATATCTCGACAAGCGCTCCGACCCCGACCCAAGTTTATTCATAAGTTTAAGCAAAGCTAAAGCTCCCAAAGTTCTGGGTCGCATCACCCCTCGCGCCGTTGAACGTCTAGTCAATTTCTACTCCAGGAAAGCCGGCATCGTCGGGAAAGTTACTCCCCACCAACTCCGTCATCAATTCGCCACGGATCTCCTTATGAATGGCGCCGACCTCCGCGCTGTCCAAGAAATGCTGGGCCACTCCTCAATTTCCACTACCCAAATTTACACTCACTTAACTAATAAAGAGCTCAAAGAAATACATACAACATTCCACGCCAGGCGAAGAAAGTAAACAAAAAAAGTTAACTCCCTTAAACTCACCCAACGAAAACCCCGTACTAAATTTCGACTCTTTCTTAAGTTAGTATTTTACACTGTCGAAATTCTAGTATCGGGGCATAAGTCGTTTCATGGTCGCCGGCGAAATTAGTTGTGCCGAGGGGGAGACTTGAACTCCCACGGGGTTACCCCCACATGGCCCTAAACCATGCGTGTCTGCCATTTCACCACCTCGGCGCCGCAAGCACTATATTACAAGGTTTCCCATTAAACTCCTAACCCAAGCCCCATACTAAACTTCAACCTTTTTAGCTGTTGTTTCACGCTGTCGAAGCTTTAGTATCGGGATTGACTTTTCTATTATATTATGCTAAAATGAGATTAAGTTCAAGAGGTGGGTTAGTCTTAAAAAAGCTAGCTCGCTCCTTGAATCAGTCAATCCACCGCTCCTTGAAAAATTCATATTGGACGATAAACAATCAAACCGAACGAGGTGTGAAATGGCCCAACAGAACCGTGGCCGTGGCCGCCAACGAGGCGGCAATCAGCCACCGAGACCCCAGCTTCGGCTGGAAGTCTCGCGGACAGTTAGGAGCGGTGGCTTCTGGTGTATCGAAACCAGCGCCGTAGTTTCAACCGGGAAGAATCCCGGCTACGGCGAAGTCCAGTTCAAGTTGAATGACTTGGACTACGACTCGCCAGTCTTAGCCGATGTCGGTGGTCGTGCCCTTATGGGGTTCGACTTCCTGCCGTCGGGACACTACAAGATCGAAGCTGTACCAATCCCAATCAGCGGCCAAACATCAGCCGCAGGGAAGTCACTCCACGTCCATCTCGGCGAACCCGAGATGGAACTCACCGCAAGTGAGCCGACGAGGATCCATGGAAGTTGGAGATCGGTAGTATCGACAAATGTTTTTGTTCCCGGGGAGAAACGCATCCAAGTCGACGCAGAAGAAGTCGAAATCTTTCTCGATGGCCAATTCCAGGGAACGTTCATAACCAACTCGGCCGGAGCGATCGTAGCAACTGACTTCACTAATCTCTCGCCTGGCGATCACACCTTTGAAGCCAGACTCAGAAATGGTCGGCGACATCAAACCGTAATACATGTCCCGGAGACCGAACTCGAACTTCAGGTGACTGAGCCGGTGAAACTCTCAAGTGGCTGGCAAGTCAAGGCCACCGTAACCGTCGCAATACCCGGCGAGAGAACCATCATCTCGCTGGAGCCGATCCAATTCTTATTGGACGGCAATCCGATGGGAATAGTGACCACCAACCATGCCGGTTTGGCACTCTATGAGTTCCCAAACCTAAGCGGTGGTGATCATGTAATCGAGGCGACCATTCTCGCAAACGGCAAGTGTTGCCAGAGGAAGATCGCGGTTCCGAAGTCAAAGCCAGCCAAGACGAACATTTCAAAGGTTCGAGCTGGCAACGACTCCTCAGTCATCGTCACGGTTCTTGCCGAAGACGAAACTCCTGTCGCTGACGCCGAAGTCACCGTGCAAAACACGGCGACCGGAGCGTCAACGAAACTCACAACCGACCAGTTCGGCGTCTGCCGGTACGACTGCGTCATCAGTCACCGGGAAGACGAACAAACTCTTCGCATAACTGCGAAGGGTATGCCTAAGACCGATCTGGTTACCCTGTACTACTCATGATCTCTAAGGAAGGATGGAATTCATCATGGCAACAGCATACAGAGAAACCAGCATCGGCCGAGAATTTGGAACGGCTTTCGCGGCCGACGCCCTCGTCGAGACACTCACCAAATCCCCGCTCTTTCAAGAACTTGGGGACTGGGTGAAAGAAGAACTCAAGC
The DNA here is from genome assembly GCA_021813155.1 of bacterium. GTDB lineage: Bacteria > Patescibacteriota > Minisyncoccia > UBA6257 > 2-01-FULL-56-20 > VMFW01. Next base: position 10,167 of record JAKALK010000014.1, on the reverse strand, counting down.
GTCGGGCCGGCGAACGACCCGACGAAGCCAAACGAGTCGATGGCTTAGCCGCCATCCTCGTCGAACTTCGGGCTCACGACTTCCGGGCCTTCTGTAAGCTACAGGATTATCTACAGGATGCAACAAACTGGAAGGAAAGCCAGGGTCGCTTCGGACCAGCGGACGAGAATCGCATTATGCGATTCGTGGTTGCCGTCTGGGACTTCCACATTCAGAAAGGCGACCCGAAACGCGGCCTCGAAGTGATCGCGGCCGTAGCCAACGCCCCCGATCACAAGGAGCTCTTGAGGCTCATTGATCACTTTGAGCACGATCCGCTAAAAAAGCGGCTCGACCAAGTGGTCGAGAAAGTGAAAGGCTTCGTGGGAAGAGTGAACTTCTGGGGCCGAGTCATCATTGGCGCCATAGTCACCATCTTCGCGCTGCAAGTCTTAACTGCCATCGCGGACTTAGGGAAACTCACCCTGATTCCCCTCGAAGCCATGGCACTCATCCTGGTCCTGGTCACAGTAGCCTACCGCTACCCGGTTGTCTTCGCCCTTCTGGGGCTAACCGGAATCGGCCAGGCCATCCTGAAACCTACCCTAGTAACCATCGGCGTTGAGCTCGCAATCGCAAGCTACCTCACCCTGGTGCCAGTCCACACTGCCCCAGGACTCCTGCCGCTCCTTGGACTCTTCCTTGGGATAATCGTCTTCTTAGGGATGAAGAAGAAACCGGGGGGACTTACCTCTTGGTTTGTCACTCTCTCATCTATCGGTATCATCGTCGTCACTGTTGTCTTCTTCCAAAAGACAGATGGTGGCCTAAGAGCAAGGGTGGACGAAGGGAAGACCTTCGCGCACGAAGTTAAAGAAGCGGTAGCTCCAAAAGGCATCAGCATCCCGGCCATCGTCGGCGGAACAGTCGATTTCTTCTTCCCGGCCACAGATTCAACCATCTGGGCCAAAGTTGAGAAATCAGACAACATTCCAACGGAACTTCCGCCAGTCGACACCGTCCGCGTGATGGTTCCTCCGGGTAACCAGTGGACAACACATTTTATCCGGAACCCGAAGGCGAAGTTTTTGAAAAACTTCCCCGCCGGAAGGTGCAAAATCCGCGCCGACTACGCGGATGGAAGCTACGATGAGTTTGAAGATTTCCCTCGGGCCGCCCTCGAAGCGAAAGCTCCGATTGTAGGGATAAGAATTATGAACCCCTACTACTCGGTCCCGATCGAAATCAAAATCGTCCAACACATTCATTAACCCGTAGCCTGAAGAGGAAGAGGCTACACGAAACCCCGCGGTCGCACATGCGTCGCGGGGTTTAATTTTTGTTATCTAATTATTCTCCCACTTATGCGAAAAAAGAATTGCCCCGAGCGAGGTAAGTCGAAGGGTCACAATAATCCAATCTAAAAACCCCGCATAGTGCGGGGTTTTTAGATTAAAATCGTTTAACTTCTAAGCAGGGCAAGACTGATCACCACTCAAGAGAAAAGCCTTAACTATTGCCGGCACCGCGTAAGCCAAAAGGCCAACCGCTACTGCCACTGCCGCATAAATAATCTGGCTATTCGCTTTTGAAACTTTCTCCGCATCCCCGCCAGCTGTCAAGTACTTGAAAGCCGCCATAATCACGAAGATTACCGCAAGTGTTATCAAGAAGAAGATCATCCAGTTGGAAATCGTCTTTATGAGATCAATAACACCGCACAAGCTATTAATGTTAGTTGTAGGCGCACCCGGATCAGGCAGGCCAGCCGGCGCCGCTAAAACTAAAAGCGGCATAACCAACTGCATAGCCAAGAGCGATCCACTGGCTACTTTCGCGAATTTATTCATATAACCTCGAAAAACTAAGAATTATGAAGTCATTAGATTCGACCTTTCGATATTTTCAATGATTATAACCTAAAATTTTTTAAAAACCAATCACCCTATTAAATCGCTCACAATATAGACTACCGCTTCCGCTAAAATAATCACCGCCAAACCCACCGCCGCATAAATTATAGTTTTCCGGCCTCGACTAAACTTTTCAGGCTCTCCGCCAGCTGCCATCATCTGATACCCTCCTACCACCACCATCACCACTGAAATAGGGACAGCCACCAGCCTTAAACCCCTAATAATCCTTAAGACTACGCAAAAAACATCGTCGCACTGAATGGGGTTAGGCAAATCCAGCGTGCTACTTACTACTCCTAAATTACCGCCTGCGGCCGGATCACTTAAATCAGCCCTCGCCGGTAACACCCAAAAAACCTGGGAAAATAACAGAAAAAGCCACGCCACCAAAACTCCCCATATCAACCTCTGAAATTTTTTCGAACTTATCATTGAATCAATTATATCATTATCCCGGCACGCGGTGGGGACAATCGGCAAGGTCAAAGCAGGCGTGCCAATGATCACCTTCGTAAAAATAGTGCACCCCGTCTCTCGCTCCTAAATACCAAGTGTTCTGCTGCGGGTTTGAAGTTCCAATCTCCGACAAAATAAAAGCGTTAGTACTCGGAGTAATCGCCAAATCAACAATCGCCTTCCCGGGGCCATGAGTCTCGTGGCCCACTTCGGTTCCACCCGTCACCGTAAGATCGCAACCGCACTGCGATTTTACATCTTCAAGGCCAGTGACCGCTGACCGCGGCAACCCAGTTAGGCTGGTACAACGCGGATTATTGATATCGCTACACCCTCCGGTGCTCCGCACCGCTATCCCACGACTATCTAACTCATTTAAAATAGTTTCGTGATCATTAACACCAGCCACAACGTCTACTCCGCCAGCCCCAGCCGCACCGGTTCCACCCCTTGGTAAAAGTTGAAACGCCTCCACTTGGCACTGAATATCCGGCCAGCTGACTCTCGGAGCCGGACTCCCATCGGGAAGAGTCCCAGCCTCATTGTTACCAACAATCCACAAAAAAGTAGAAATAATCACAAAACCTGAAAGCCCAATCGCTAAACCTATAACTGTTCCAGTAACAATCTTCTTACCCTTCGAAAGCATTTCTTCTCCTCTCGACATCATAATCATTCCACCTCCCACTAAAATCATGATCGGTGTCACCGCAAAAATTAATAGACTAAGCCCAAAATAAATAAGATGCTGAACAAGATCTAAAACCTGACACAAATTGGTGCAAACCTCGCCGTCACAAGCCACAAGCGGGCCCCACCAGCCAAAAGGGAAGAGGTCTGAAATACTCAAATCGTGAGCCCAGGCCCTATATGGAACAACAAAAACTAAAAACAAAAGTATTCCTAGGCCCAATTTCATTTTCCATGAACTTTTGAAACTCATCTTTAGTTTTTTTGTCTTAAAACCTGCGACACTTTTTCCTGAGACTGAACAAGAGCCTTGTCCGGACTAATCTGTCCGCTCAAAACAGAAGCGATCGCCTCTCCAAAAATCTGGTTTACCGCCTCTCCGTCTACCCTAACCCAGGATCGAGCCGTGAGGGCCTGTCTGGCAAAAACTCCCATCTCCGGATCATTTTCTAACTCGCTAATCATAACTCTTAAAGCCGGCGGTTGCTTAACCCTAGAATAATACGTTTCTTGCGCTTCTTTATTGGTGGTTGCATATACCACAAAATCCCAAGCCCAATTAGGGAACTTACTCTTTCTTGAAACCGTGAGTCCCAAGTAATCTGGATAATCAATATCTTTTTCTCGACCCTCCGGCTGCGGCATCCTAGCCAACCCCATGTTCAAAAATGGGCTTTTTTTCTTAAGCGATACCCAATCACGATGATATCCAAAAACCATAGCCGTCTTCCCTTGCGCAAAACTATCTAAGTCGCTCTGATAATCATCGTTCCAGGTATAATACTTTGAAGCGGCGTTAGCAAATTGAAGGTAAAAGCTAAGAGCTCGAAAACCAGCACCCCCCCTACCTTCCGCCCCAAACATAGCCCGGCTTCCTTGGTCATCAACCATCTTTGTGCCGTTCTGTAGCATCAGTAAACTTAAAAGATCGGGGGCTCTAGTTACACTTTTGGTCGAACCGCCGATTCCCGCCCCAGCTCTAATAAGTTCCCCCGCTGAATTCAAATCCCTCAAGGCCACCACGTCTTCCTGAAATGTCTGCCAGGTATCAGGCGGGAAAACTATTCCTCTCTGATCAAAAAAATCTCGGTTATAAAAAAGCGCCAAGGTATCCAAGAAAATCGGTAGGGCATAAATACTATCCCCAGAAACAAAATCTTTTTCGACTACTTGAGGAAAATCATTACGTAGCGACGAAAGTCCATATTGAATTACTGGCACCGGCACCAGTTTATTTTTATTCCTTAAAAGAGAATGGCTTTTTAAAACGAAAATATCTGGTCCCTTATCAAGTGCCAAAGCTTCAAGAAGGTTCTCGTCATAACCTTCCTCAACCACTTGAGTGTAGGTAATTTTAACGTTCGAGTTTAATTTTGTGTACCCTTGCGCCACATTCTCAAAGTCGCGTCTATCATCAAAACCCCAAACCGACAATTGCACTTTCGGCAACTCCTTGCCAGAAGGCCGCAGATTCATCACAACGATCACAATAATCAGAATCAGAAGTAAACCGCCTCCTCCTAAAATAATAATCTGCTTCTTAGAAAACTTCATAAACAAATTTTGAACCCGAAAAAATTAAAGTACCACCACCCCCACCAAACTATCTTTCTCTTTCAAATTCATAATCCTTACCCCTTGCGCCGCTCGGCCCGTAGTTCGCACCCCGGAAAGTTTCGTTTTAATTATCTGCCCTTTAGCCGAAAGGGTCATAATATCCATCTCGTCACCCACCACCCGGCCAGCTACCAAAAAACCTGTTTTGGGTGTAATTTTTGCAGTCGCGATACCACTCCCGCCCCGACTCTGAAGTCGATACTGTCCTAAGGCCGTCTGCTTTGCAAAACCATTCGTCATTACTACTAAAAACCGTAAAGACTTAGACGCTTGAGACTCGCTCTCCTTAATTATATCAAAACCGGCCACTTGATCGTCTTTCTTAAGGCGAATCGCTTTCACTCCTGCCGCACCTCTCCCCATTGCTCTAATTTGAGATTCTTTAAAACGAATCGATCTGCCCTTCCTGGTCGCTAAAATAACCTGATCCTTACCATGAGAAAGGCGAACCCACTTTAAAAAGTCGCCCTTTTTTAAAGCGATAGCTAAAATTCCCGTTCTTCTAATGTTAGCAAAGTCGGAAAGTAGCGTCTTTTTGATTAATCCATTTTGAGTAGCCATTACTAAATACCGTGAGTCCTCTTTTGTATTCTTCTTTCCTTCTTCATGAGAGTAAGCAATAATAGCACTCACGTTTTCCTCGTTTGGTAACTCCAGAAAATTATGAATCGCCCGCCCCTTCGAAGTGCGGCTAGCCGCCGGTATCTCGTAAGCCTTAGTCTGGAAAACCCTACCCCGGTCGGTGAAGAAAAGTAGGTTGTCGTGAGTACTCGCCCCCAAAAAGTGAGTTAAGAAATCTTCATCCGCCACGTCGGATCCAATTAAACCTTTTCCTCCCCGATTTTGACTTCGAAAAACCGTCGGCGACAGTCTTTTAATGTAACCGCCAGAAGAGAGCGTAATCACCACACTCTCCTGCGGCACTAAGTCCTCTTCCTTAAATTCCGTCACCCCGCTCGTCATCAACTGAGTCCTCCTTTCGTCTCCATACTTCTTCTTAACCTCCATAACTTCATCTCTTATAATTTTTAAAATCCTAGCGGGGCTCTTGAGGATTAAATTCAATTCCTTGATGAGCGCCAACTTCTCTTTCAGCTCTGCCTCTATTTTCTCTCGCTCGAGGGCTGCTAATGTCTGGAGCTTCATCTCTAAGATAGCGCTGGCCTGAATCTCGCTCAATTTGAAAGTTTTAACTAAATTACTCTTCGCCTCCTCGCGATCTTTGGACTTCTTAATCACCGCAATTACTTTATCAATTACGCTGAGCGCTTTAGCTAGCCCAGATAAGATGTGGGCCCGCTCTTCTGCTCGTCTTAAATCAAATTCAGTCCGCCGCCTCACCACAATCTTCCGATAGCTCAAGTAATAAGTCAGAATTTCTTTAAGAGATAAAAGTCTTGGTTGAATTCCATCAACCAAGGCCACCATATTTAAATTGAAATTCTTCTGAAGATCGGTGTGTTTGTAAAGTTGATTTAAGATTTTCTGCGGCGGGACGTCATTTTTAAGCTCAACCACAATCCTTAAACCTTCTCGATCTGACTCGTCGCGTAAGTCCCTAATTCCTTCTATTTTTTTATCCTGAACTAACTCTGCAATTTTTTTAATTAGCTCCGATTTATTAACTTGATATGGGATCTCCGTCACGACAATATCAAACTGTCGGCTTTTCCTCTCTTGAATATCAGCCTTGGCTCTCGTCAAAATTGCTCCCCGGCCAGTCAGATAAGCCTCCTTAATCGCTTTGGGATCAAAAATCACTCCTCCCGTCGGGAAATCCGGTCCTTTGATAAACTTGAGGAGCTCTTCGCCCGAGGCCTCAGGGTTGTCCGTTAGATAAAGAACGGCGTCTGCCACCTCGCTTATATTGTGAGGTGGAATACTGGTTGCCATTCCTACCGCGATACCCAGACTACCATTCAAAAGTAAATTGGGTAATTTTGCTGGCACCACTTTGGGCTCCTGTCGTGTTCCATCGTAATTCGGCTGCCAATCTACTGTTTCTTTTTCAATGTCTTGCATCATCTCGTCGCTAATTTTAGCTAGCCGACTTTCGGTATATCGCATTGCCGCCGCCGAATCTCCATCGATAGAACCGAAATTACCTTGACCTTCAACCAGTGGATAGCGCAAAGAAAAATCCTGCGCCATTCTAACCAACGCATCATAAACTGCCGTATCGCCATGAGGATGATAACGTCCCAAAGTCTCCCCAACCACATTCGCTGATTTCCGGAATTTAGATTGGTGAGTCAATCCCCCATCCCACATATCCCAAAGAATCCTCCGGTGAACCGGCTTTAAACCATCCCGCACGTCTGGGAGGGCGCGGGCAACAATCACCGACATTGCATAGTCTAAGTAAGACTCGTGTAGTTCTTCAGTAATTTCTTTTTTACCAATTTTATCCATAAATTATTCTTTTCTAGTTGGGGTTAATAATGTAGTCGTGAGGGGTCTTAAATACTCCAATCGCCCCCCCAAAAATATTTGAGAAAAAATCATACACCGCCGCCAAACCTACCTCAATTGTTCCCCAAAAAGAAAAACTATCTTTTTCGTCATTTTTAGAAATTGCGACACTAGGCGATTGGCTAAGGCTAACCACTAAATTATTAAAATAAGCTAGCCAAACATAAACTACAATCACCATTACCACAAGCGTGCTTAAAAAAAGCCACTTTTTCTTGCTCCTATTATCCGCTGATTGAATTTTATTCAAAAATTCGTCAAACATAATTCTCGATTTCTACCCACCCACTACCTTCAAAACTAATACCTTCCCTTGTTGAGCAGTCAAATCTTTGGCTTTAAAAACAAACTTATCTAGCAATTCAGTTGATCCATTCTGTCCCAAAGCCTTAGTAAGTTCGCTCGCGCTTTTATAAAAACTTGGGATGGTTATTGTTGGCTCAAGTTGCTTAACCACATAAGCCGCATCCTTTGCCGACAAAACCTCTCCTCCGCCGCATGGCACGAAAAGAATGTCCACTCGATCAAAGCCTTCCAAAACCTGATTCTCTGGTATCTGTCCCGCTCGACCCAAAAAAACTAAATTAATTCCCTCCCAATTCACCAAGTAGACAGTTTTAACCTGCTTATCGGTTCCTTCTCCACTAAGAGACTTCCCAATAATTTCGATTCCCTTAACCTCATATTCGCCAGGAAAAACTACTTCCTCCGGAGTGGTCGGGAAATAATTAGTTTCTACGGTAGTTCGAAGAAATACATCCGCTTTCAAACGATTATTGGGCGCATCAACCAATAAAGAAAGTTCTCCGTTCTGAACTCGAAAACCGCCCTCTCCATAATAGGTGATAATCATGTTTCACAAAATCTCCGAAATTCTACCAGAAAAATAGGTACTTTAAAAGGGTTAAAAAATGGCCCTAGTTGACTAAAGCTAAATTTGTCGCTTATAATCACTTACACCTTTTTATGGTTGGTAATCCTAAAAAAATCAAGCCTCTTCTCAATCAATTAGTTAAGGCCGGAGCTTCCAGTTTAAGCGGCCCTAAGGAAGGAGACGTTGTTGAAGTTGAACTTATAAGGAAAACTCCACGAGGAGCTTACTTCGACGTCAGTAATTTCGGCACCGGCATTATTTATGGCTCAGAACTCATCCAAGCCAGAAACATTATCAAAAACCTCAAACCCGGAGATAAGCTTCCTGCTAAAATTTCAAAAATTGAGAATGATCACGGCTACATAGAACTTTCCCTTTCAGAAGCCGAAAAACAGCAAGTCTGGCAGCAAATCAAGGAACTTCAGGAAGTAGGCGAGACCGTTAAAATAAAAGTTTTAAGTGCCAACAGCGGGGGGCTAACTACCAATCTTTTAGGACTTAAGGCTTTCTTGCCAGTTTCCCAACTTTCAAACGAGCATCAGCCCAAGGTTACCGAGAATGACCGCGATAAAATTATCGAAGAATTAAAAAAGCTTATCGGCGAAGAATTAGGTGTTAAAATCATCGACGTCAATCCCCGTAGTAACAAACTCATTGTTTCAGAACACGAAACTGCCGGCGGCAACACCAAAGAACTTCTAGCTCAATACCAAATTGGTCAAGAAATTGACGGATTAATATCTGGTATCGCCGACTTCGGAGTTTTCGTCCGCTTCATCGACAACCCAAGCCTAGAAGGTATGATCCACATTTCCGAACTCGATCACCGCATCATAGACAACCCCAAAGAGGTGGTTAAAATAAATGATGTCGTTAGGGTAAAAATTATCGACATTAAAGACGGACGAGTCTTCCTTTCTTTAAAAGCTCTAAAGGCTGATCCTTGGGAAAAAGTCAGTGATCAATATCAAGTAGGACAAGAAGTTTCAGGTAAAGTTTACAAATTTAATCCTTTTGGAGCCGTCATCGATATCGGCGGCCAAATCCAGGGAATGATTCACATCTCCAAATTCGGCGGGCAAGAAGAAATGAAAAAAGCTCTCATCCATAATCAAACTTACCCCTTTGTTATTGAAAGTATAAATCCCCAAGAAAAACGCCTCACTCTCGATCTGAAAAAATAAAATCCCCCGCTTGGGGGATTTTATTTTAAATTATCCAGCGCCTAATTATCTAAGTACCCGCAGTGAGCTTGTCAAAATGTGCCTGGGCGGTGAATCGAACACCGGACGCCTGCCTCTTCAGGGCAGCGCTCTACCACTGAGCTACCCAGGCATTAACCAAAATTCTAATGATAGTTTACGCAAATTCAAAGATAAATCAACAGACAGCACAAAACAATATTTGCTATTAGTGCTGTCCCTAAAAACCCGAAACTAAAACCCTTATTAATCCCTGCGCCCTCGCGAGGAATCGAACCTCGGTCTACTCCTTAGAAGGGAGCTATTCTATCCGTTGAACTACGAGGGCATAAAAACCAAAAATGATAAATCTTTACTAAATATGGCATAAAATGTAGATTATATTCAAGCTTTTTGAAAGACGGTAAAACCCCGGAAAGTCACGAAAGGAGGTGAAGTCTAGTGAATAGCCACTTCGCTGGCTGTCGAATGGACGGGAAATGCCGTTGCGAAATCAAGCGCTATTGGCTAATCGCCGTAATCACTGCGGCCACTCTTGCCATAGAAATAATTGGCGGCTTGGTTTCAGGAAGTCTCTCTCTCGTCTCAGATGCCTTCCACGTCGGTATAGATCTTACAGGCGTCCTCATCGCTCTCGGATCAGAATATTGGGTCATCTCCCGACCTGGAGACGGCGAGAAAAAAATCCGAGGCATCGGAGGCATCATAAGCGGCATAGCACTTTTTGTCTCCACTTACTGGATTTTTTTCGAAGCCGCAGAGAGAATCTTCTCGCCAAAACCAGTAAGGGCTGGGTCGATGATCCTATTCGCCCTCATTGGTCTTATTGGAAACGCTATTGCCGCCTGGGTCCTCCATGGCGGTAAGAAACACACCACTCATCAAGCTCTCTCGGCCCACATTATCTCCGACCTAGCTCAATCTATCGGCGTGGTTGGAGTAGGCATCTTCACCCTCTGGA
>JAKALK010000013.1 GCA_021813155.1 bacterium | reverse complement strand
AAGTTCGCTTTAATTTGAAAACCAATACGAAAACAGTTCATCAATAGATTTTTTCCAACCCCACCGCCCAAAGTATTTTGAGATTTCTTTTTTTAAATCAGCTTTTCCAGTAAGACATAATTGAAATTCATTTTCAAAAAACGGTAATATTTCCTCTATTGGCACACCAAACTCTCGCGAAAAACGCTGGCTAAAATACATCTCTCGACGAATAACTATGCCATCGACATCAAAAACTACGATTTTTATCATAAGAAGAAAGTCAGATTTTGGTGCGCAGGGCAGGATTCGAACCTGCGTAGCCCATAGGGCGACAGATTTACAGTCTGTTGCGATTGGCCTCTCCGCCACCTGCGCTCACGAAAAAATATATACCAACCCCCGCCTGTTTACAACTCCTTATCACCTTCAATTATCTCCTTAAATCCATTCGACAAACTTTCCCCCTTGCCGTTCTTCGGTTTTAATCGTTTCAGATGATCCCCAAGCAAATTGTCCATTTTTAAAATAAAAACCCGGATCTTCCTCAACCACTTAGCCAGCAAGTTACTTAAAAATATATCAGCCTTCTCCGGTATCTCCGAAACCAACCAGCGTTCGATGGCACTCCTTTTCTCTATTACATTTTCCTTGCCACCTTCATCAATCCTAGGCAAAACCCGAACCACCATAAATAAAAGCGTTCCTAAAGAAAGCATCAAAGTCAAGTTAAGAATAAAAGAAAACATTTACTTGCTTAAATTAGCTCTAAACTTTACAACTCTAACCTAGAAAAATTATTAACTTTAATATTCTCGCCAACTTTAGCGATTGCATCCTGTACTAAGCTCTCCACGGCTCGTTTCTCGTCGCGGATATATGGCTGTCTTAGAAGCTCATCCACATTAGCGGGCGCCGAAGCAGCAATTTGCATCGCCAACTCCTTTGCCAAATCGCGAAAAGGATCGGATCGAACCACAAAATCAGTTTCAGCCCTTAGATCTAACAAAACCCCAATCCTCTCCCCGTGAACAAAAGAGTAGATCAAACCCGCCCCCGTCTCTCGTCCGGCCCTTTTCTCAACTTTTGCGAAACCTCGCGCCTTAATTATCTCCAGTGCTCTATCAAAATCACCTTTCGAATCTTCAAGAGCCCTCTTGCAATCCATTATCCCAGCTCCACAGGCATCTCTAAGTTTTTGAATGTCGAGCGCACTAATATCCATCGCTTTTAATTTTAGAACAAAAAAACTATTTTACACCAGCTCCCTCAGAAACTCCAGCAGCATTTTTACTTTCTATGATTGCCTCGGCTATTTTGCCCAAAAACCACTCCACGCTTCTCTTGGTCTTATTGTTCCCAACAATAAAATGGTCGAGCGTCCGCGGATCGCTATCTATATTTGCAAAAACTACCACCGGAATCTTCATTCGCTTAGCTTCCCGAACAGCGGTAGCGTGTAAGTTTGAATCTATTACTAAAAGCAAGTCAGGCAACCGGGTCAGCGTATCAAACCCTCCGAAAATATCCTCTGATTTCTGAATCTTACTTTCTAAGTCCGCTTTTTCTTTTTTTGTGTAATGCTCAAAAACACCGGCTTTTAGATCGCCCCTAAGTTTCCAAAAATACTCCACCCTCTTTGAAATTACTTTAAAATTTGTTAGCGTCCCCCCTATCCAACGGTTAATGACATACGGAAAATTAAACTCCTTAGCAACTTTCAAAATCCCCTGAAAAGCCGCCGGCTGAGTACCAACCAAAAGCATCAACCCTCCGTTTTTGATTTTTTCTCTAATAAAAGCCAAAAGCGGCTCCAAATCTTCAAGGGTTTTGTTAAGGTTAATAATCTCAATACCACCCCGGTTAGTTAAAACATAAGGTTTCATCCTAGGGTGAGTCTTTGTTTTTCGCCGACCATAAAAAACCCCATTTTCAACCATCTCTTTTAACCTTTCTCCTGGGAATAACTCTTCTCCTTTATTTATAACAGATTCCTCGTTCATAAATACTAAATAAAAAGCCCATCCACTATGGGTAGTAAGATTATACTCAAACCAATAAGAAAGTAAAGCTCACGAATAAAACAGTCCCGCCCAGCCGAAGCTAAAGCGGGACATGTCCCTTTGTGAGCCTATTCTAGCTGTCACAGAACCACAAATGCACAGAAACGAGAAACACCAGCGTCATCCAACGTATAGCAAGAAGCTAGAACCGGCTTTACTCCCGATTGTGTCAGAATACTCTGACTACAAACCGCGAGAGGAACCAAATTACAAGGGTATAATCGGTCCCTATTTGGAGATCTCGATCACTCCAAACACAAAAAAGAATACCCCTTCCTTAGGCTTTGTCAACTCGAATATAATCCAAAAAAAATACGGCCTCCGCGGTGAGCTTAGAGACCGTCTTTTCATAAGAGCCGGGAAGCAATAGCGTTGGGACAGCTTACGCTCGAGGTCATCCATGAGAGCGTGGGGTATCGCTCCCCGGCTACATTCTTTCTTCCTACAGAAATAGTAATAACTCAAATCGCCGAAGTCAAAATCACAAAATCACCCCTCCGCCAATCATCTCCCCTCCACTAGAATAAAACACTGCCGACTGCCCTTCGGCCACGAATTTTTGCGGCTTATCAAACTCCAAAAAAAAATTTTCTTTCCGAATTTTGAGTTTTGCGCTCGCCAACGACTGCCTATACCTCACCCGAGCCATAACCCCCAAAACCCCAGTATTCTGTAAAACCTTATAATATTTCGGACTGATAAAATTCACTCCCATAAGTTCAACTTCTCCCTTCAATAAATTAGGATCCTCTTCTTCCGCCACTACCACCACATTTTTTTTCACATCCTTCAAAACTACATAAAGTGGCTTATGTAATTTAACCCCCCTCTGATGTTTCAAATTTCCAATCCCCTGACGTTGGCCAATTGTATAGAAATAAGCTCCAGTATGCTCGCCAAGTTTTTTGCCGTGAATATCAACCACATCTCCATTCTTCTCTGGTAGATAATCTTTCAAAAAATCATCCAAGCTCACTTTGCCTAAAAAACAAATCCCCTGTGAGTCCTTTTTTTCCGCAGTTTTAAGCCCTGCCTTGCGTGCTATCTCTCGCACCTTCGGCTTCAAATAATCCCCGATTGGAAAAAGTGTGTGTCGCAGTTGTTCTTGTGAAAGCGTCCACAAAAAATACGATTGGTCTTTATTGTTGTCGCGCGCCGAATAAAGTGAAAAAAATTCACTTAATGATTTTTTTCGCGAAGCCAAGCGCACATAGTGTCCCGTCGCCACATAATCTGCGCCGAGTTTAAGTGCTCTCTCCAAAAACAAACCAAATTTAATCTCTCGATTGCATTCGATATCCGGGTTGGGCGTAAGACCTCGTCGGTACCCATCAACCATGTAATCAATCACCCGCTGCTTGTACTCTCTCTGAAAATCCCAAATCTCAAAAGGAATATCAAGCTTTTTGGCCACCTCCATCGCATCCATCGCGTCTCGCATGCACGATCCATCCGGTTGGATATAGCACTTTAAATACACCCCCATAACATCGTAGCCCTGGTTTTTTAGCATCATCGCCGCCACGCTCGAATCCACCCCGCCACTCATTCCAACAAACACCCGAATTCTTTTCTTTAACCCGCCAGGTATTCGCTCGCCGCGACCTTGCTTACTCGTCGTTGTTTTGTTTTTCATTCTCATAATCCCCGCTATTCTCGCTTTTATTTTACGAAAAATCAACCGAGACAAAAAACCACCCCGGGCACAGCCGGGGGTGGTTTTCTTACTTAACTCAATAAATTTCCAAGCGTAAACCCGTGGAAATTTACTTATCATAACGTCCGCTTCCTAAGTAAAACCGCGTTTATGGAAACAATTATAGTTGAAAGCGACATAAGAACCGCCGCAAAAGCGGGCGCCAAAGTGATGCCCTGATTCCACAAAACACCGGCGGCGAGTGGAATAGCTACTACATTATAACCGGTAGCCCAAAAAAGATTTTGCAACATCTTTCGATACGTCAGTCGTGAAAGACGTATAATTTTAACGATATCCCTAGGATCATTCCGAACGAGAATAATCCCAGCCGACTCAATCGCCACATTCGTGCCAGCGCCAATGGCTACTCCTAAATCCGCTTGCACCAGCGCCGGCGCGTCATTGATGCCATCTCCCACCATCGCCACCTTCATTCCTTTTGATTGAAGTAATTTTACTTTTTCCGATTTCTCACCAGGCAACACGCGCGCGAAATACTCATCAATTCCCAAATCCTTAGCCACCCATTCCGCCACCTTCTCCGCATCGCCAGTGATCATCGCCACCTTAACCCCCATCGATTTCAAATCAGCGATCGCTTCTCGTGATTCATCGCGGATAATATCAGAAAATGCCAGCGCTCCAAAAAAATTTCTTCCTTCGAGGATATAAATTATAGTTTTTCCTTTCTCGGCTTCAGCCCTAAATTCTTCTTCTAAATTTTTCGGCACTACCACTCCATTTTCTTCAGCAAGGGTCTGTCCACCAACTGAAATTTGAAGTCCCCCAACTTCACCCGTCACTCCTCTGCCCGGTAGTCGTCTGAAATTTTTTGCCTCTTCGATTTTAATCTTTCTTTTATCGGCTTCCGCTAAAATTGCCCGAGAAATTGAATGCTCCGAATGAGCATCCACTGCGGCTGCAAGAGAAATTATTTCCTCCTCTCCTCTACCAACTCCCAGCCAAATTTTCGAAACGCCATATTCGCCTTTCGTAAGTGTTCCAGTTTTGTCGAATAAAACACCATCGATGTTTCTGGCCGCTTCCAAGCTCAATCTGTTTCGTATCAGAAAACCATTTTTGGCGGCCATCGTAGTTGAGATTGAAGCCACGAGCGGCACAGCAAGCCCGAGCGCATGTGGACAAGCAATAACGAGAACCGCCACCAACCGTTCAACGGCGAAATCAAACCCTGATTTGGCCAGGAGCCAAAGAATAAAAGATAGACCGCCAGCTGCAACGGCGATAATCGTTAAAAAGTAGGCGGCACGATCAGAAAGGATTTGAAGTTTTGACTTTGACGCCTGCGCCTCGCGTACCAAGCGCATCACTCCCGCTAAAAAGGTGTGGTCGCCAATTTTAGTAACTTTAATTTTTAACGAACCGTCTGCGTTCACTGTACCGGCAATCACTTCGGAGTTAATCTTTTTGGCAACCAAAGCCGATTCGCCTGTAATCATTGATTCGTTAACTTCCGATTGCCCTTCGATTACTGCGCCATCAGCTGGAATCCTACCTCCCGGCCGCACAAAAACTATATCTCCTTCTTTAATTTCCTGAAGGTCAATGGTCTCGGTTTTGTTGTTTCTAATTACTTCGGCCGAATCCGGTAAAAGCTTCGAAAGCTCTTTTAGTGCACCTTGAGCTCCTTGAACCGCTCGCATTTCAATCCAGTGCCCCAAAAGCATGATTGTAATAAGCGTCGTGAGCTCCCAAAACAAAGTCTCGCCAGCGCCCCGCAGGACTACAAATATACTAAAACCATACGCGGCAACTATCGCGAGAGCAATTAAGGTCATCATCCCGGGCATTTTCCCTCTGATTTCCCGAATTGCGCTTTGAATAAAAACCTTGCCGCCGTAGAAAAAAACTATCGATCCTAAAATAACCGGCAAATATCCCGAACCGGGAAATTCCGGCATTTGGATTTTAAGCGTCATCTTGGCAAATTCAGAATAAAGGACAACTGGAACGCTTAATATCAAACTTACCCAGAATTTCTTTAGGAAGGCGGCAGTGGAATGACCAGCGTGCCTATCAGCTTCGCGTTCACCGTGAGTAAATTTTTGACTTTTGACTTTTATTTTTTGGCTGGGAACCAACGCCATCCCGCACTCCGGACACATTCCAGGTTTTTCTTCCTGAATTTCCGGGTGCATCGGACAAGTAAAAATAGTCCCCTCGCCCATTTTCATCTTCTCGTGATTCTCCATTTTATTATTATCGCGGCAACAAGAATGATTTTCCATTATTTGCTCTTATCAAAGAATTTATTATATAGAGACGAGAAAATCCAAGCCGACAAAGAAGCATAAAACACAAGTTGGATTAAGCTTACAAAAAATCCGCCGAAGCTTATATTCTGCCCTCTCGCAACTTCATCTCCTAGAGTTAGATGAATCATCCAGCCAAGAATTTTTGTAGCGGCATCCGGAAAAAGCGCCACAAAAACCGTACAGATTACATATATAACCGCCATCGTTAAACCGGCTGAAAGTGTAAATTTTCTTGTATCAAGTTTCATGTTAGTTATTTTTCTATGGCCTTTATTTTACCCAGTATATTTTTTGGGATCATCAACAAAATGCTTTCGGCAGGAATCGGAGCAAAAATAGTAGTTCTCTCCCTTGTACTCGACAGTGTGTTTAATATTAGCTTGATCAAGTTCCATGCCGCAAACTATGTCTATAACCTTTTTCAATTCTTCTGTTTGGTCTATTTTCATTTTATCATTTTATTTTCCATTTGAATTCCCGTATTGGAATCCCGCCGACTTTAAAAATCCTTAAAGTAAGATCTGATACAGTACCCGGAACAGCGGAAAATTTTAAGATCCCGTTTCTATGATGGCCGCCGGGCGCATCACCCTCCCAGGCTAGCGGTTTCACAGTTTGACCATTGCTTAAGGCAAGTTCCGAAACTAAAGCCAAATCCTCGGATAAGTCCTGAGAATGGGTATTAAGACTCACTCCAAATGACCACTCTTTGGAACTTGGCGTGAGATTAATCGGAGTGACAGAAACCTCAACGCCGTTCTCATTTGAAGTAATCGTTTCATATGTTTGACCGTTATTAGCCGTTGAATTGGCGGGCAGAGATAATTCCTCGGCTTTCTTGCTGGATCGGTTAACAAAAACTAAACCAACAATAATCGCCAACACGATAATACCAACCGGAATCCAAATTTTTTTATTTTTCCCATTTGAGATTTGTTCGGATGAATTTTCCATGATTAATTTTTACAAGCTGTTAGAAATTTGAAACTTCTAACTGATTGCGTGTTTTCTGAATTGAATTAATTTTCTAACTATGTAGGCAATACCAAAAATATTAAATAGTATGCCAGCATAGAAGATTTCGACCTGATACTGGGCTACAAAAACTACTATTCCAGCGGTACCCAAAATCGGCAATAAATTAGCCAGATAATGAGTGCAGCAAGAAATCATTGCCGCTGTAGAGGTAGTTCCGGAAACTGCTAAAACTTTTCCGCCGGCCATTTGCTTAACTAAACTCCGAAGGTAGGAATAGAGACCGACTTGTAGCCCAAAGCCCAGCGCCAAACTAACCAGAAAATACCAGAATTGCACAAATTGGCCCTCGGCAAAATCTAAACCCGAAACCAGAGATACTATTACGAAATACCCGAAAAGCAGGATTAAAGTCGCTGCCGCACCTCTTATAATCGACTTCAAAATCATTCTACGCGATCAACAACTTTTTTAAGTCTTTCTTCGACCACCTTGGCGACGCTCATCAGTTTCTTATTCCCGATAATCTTAGCAAAAGTTTTTGGCAGAATCGTGCCTACCGAAACTTGATCTCCTTCTTTTTGAATGACAACATTGCAGGGCAAAAACATACTCACTCCGCTTTCGGCCAAAAGCGAAGAATAAGCCAACTGGGGGTTACAGGCTCCTAGAATTAGACATTCGTGATAATCGGCACCGATTTTATTTTTAAGAACTGCACTTATATCAATCTCCATTAACACGCCGAAGCCCTCATTTGAGAGTTCCTGCTTTGTTTTTTGAACTACCTCATTGAAAGGCAGCGTAAGGCTTTTCTTGTAGTTGTATTGCATAATGTTTATACTCCGCACCCTCCCCCACTCGACTTTCTTTCGGGCGCTTTAATTTGGCTTACTATGCCCTGGTAGCCATAAGCGCTCGAAAATTCTTCTCCAAGTATTTCTTTTGGATCAGCAGAGGCAAGATTAGACCCTTTCATTTTAAGATATTTGTCAATAGTGAGATATGTATCCGGAAACCAGTAAGTATTCACTCGCAGGGCAACCTTATACATTTCCTGTTCACTCACGCCGTTCGCGGCCATAAGTTCGAGAAGACCAAGCATAGCCATTCCGTGATTGCAGTCAGGGAAATATGTTGAATTACCACAACAAGGTCGGTAAATACCTTTAGAAACTTTTTCAACTAAAAACTGTTCGTCGGGAGTGAGTTTTACTAACTCATGCGCCGAGTAGTGGCTCATTGGATTTCCTTTAGCAAGAGTCCACCCGCCAGTCGAGGCAAAATTTCCCGCTCCGCCGTATTGTGAATCTTGCATCGGACCTTTATCCAAAATCTGATTCTTATTCGCTAACCCGAATGCCCAAAGAAGGTTAAGCCAATAAGCAGAGTTTTGGGCTGTCATCATTATCTTGCCACTCACTGATTCAGAAAGAAGTCTTTTTTGCTCCGGGCTCAGGCCTCCTCTGCTTTTGTAAATAGCTTGAAACGCCTGTTCATCAATTACACCCGCGCCAATCATTTTCTTGCCGATATCCTGCCACTCGATTGGCAATTCAACACCGCTCTCCAGCGAGACTTCGTTTTCGGAATTAAGCACCGTTCTACTTTCCTGATTTGGATTATTTTTTTTCTGGTTATTCAGACCGATGTAGTAAATTTGAGTAAACACCGAAACGACAATTGCAAAAAGAGCAACCCATTTCCAGAAGTTATCTTTTTGCGGAGGGACTGCGGGACTAATATTTTCTTTTTGTTCTTCCATTTTTTGTTTATTTTACCCACACCCTAAGCGAGATTACTGTCGCCCGCCTGGGGTTGGTATGTTAATTTTGCTTTAGTGGCACGACGGCTTGGCGGGGGTTTTACTCTCGACTGGATTAATTTCTCGGCTTGCATCTTCCTTGCTCCTTCTAAGCGCCAGATAAACAAGATAAGCGAAGAATCCTAAGATCAGCGCGGCCCAAAGAATTTCCGGAGTTCCTTTCACGAGTTCGAAAAAACTCGCGGTAGTTTTATTCAGGAATTTACCAACAGCCACCTGAAACTCGGGCGCCCAATAGGCATTCCCGGAAAATCCGAGAACAACCATCGTTACGCCAATCAGAAGAAATACAGCGGCAGCTAAGAGATTAGTCGAATGGACAAATCTGGTTTTACCGCCAAATTTGAACTCAATCACCTTGCCTTGAATCAGTTTAGATTTTTCGAGTTTGAACTTATCGTAAAAGTAAGCGGCCAAGAAAAGCGGGAAAACCATTCCGAAAACGTAGGCAAACGTGACGACTAGCGCTTTCCAAAAAACACCGGAGATAACAGCGAGCGTGACTGCGCCGGCCAAAACCGGAGCGCAACAAGAAGTCGCGCCGCCAGAGAGGATCCCAAGAAGAAACACTGATTTCGGATGAGCGGAGTTAAGTTTCGGCTTTATATTTTTTAGCACCGGGAGCATAGTAATGCTTTTCCCAAGAAGCGAAAAAACCGCCAAAAAAATCATAAACATCCCACCAATCAAATACATCTCCTTGTGAAAATCCTGAAAGATTTGAGCCAGCCAAGCCGCACCGAGTCCAATCGGAATAAGGATTACTGCGATCCCAGAGAAAAAGACCAGAGTCATTCGGATAATATTTCGTTTTTCCCTAAAAGCCGAAGCCAGATAAGCCGGTAAAAGTACGGTGATGCAACACGGAGCAAAAAGCGCAACCATCCCAGCCAAAAACGCCGCGAGAATCGAAGCGCTGAAAATAAGCTCCATAATTAATTGGTCACCATCGCCTTGAAGTTCAACTCAAGTTTTGGGGTTTGAGATGAATTGGTTTCAAGGAAAACGGTGCGGTTAGCCAAGCCGACTCCAGAAGGGCCGTGCGCCGCGGGATTGAAAATCGCCTCAATTTTAACTGTTTCGCCGGGCTTAACCTCAACATCGGCCTTCGAGATTCCCCCGCCATGGCCTGGCATGCCGTAAGGACCAATACTTTCGCCATCTGGGGCAATAATATTAGCTTCAGTGCACATACACGAGGTATAAACTTTGTTGATTACGATTGAATCTGTACCCCCATTCTTCAACTCAAACATCTTTGAGACATTGCCGTTTTTCATTGAAATGGTGCCAAAATCGAAATCGTTTTCAAGCGCACTTAAAACACTCGCGGACTGAGTCTTCGCGTTGCTACTACCGCTTTTTCCGCTGCCAAAAAATAAAGCGATCCCGAGAACGGCTAAGATGACAACCACTATAAGAATAATTTGATTTTTTGAATTCATAGTTTTAATTTCTTTCAATGTTAATTTTTGCCTTAATCCTTCGAAACCCAAGAAACAAAGAAACCAAAAAACACCTTAATGAGGTGTTTTGCGGCACGCAAAGAACCCGAAAGAATTTCGGCCCTTAACGTACCGCTACAAAAACGAGATGATCTCTTTTATTTAAAATCGAAAGCCAAGCCAAAAACTTAGCTTTAAATTCAAAAAGGCTGTGATGAAATTGGGCTTTTGATCTTTGAAAATATTGACGGACTTTGGGTTTGATTTTCGACAAAACAAAAATTGCGATAATTAAGAGAAAAGCTAAGAGAAGTAATGACAAAATACTAACTTGCCCGACTAGAACTGCCTGGAGTGAACTCTGAAGGCTTGAAAGATGTTCGGTAGTAGACTTTATTGGGTCAACTAAAGCAGAGCAGCTACTCGTGATATCAAAAAGGCAAGAATGATGCATGGCATGACTTCCGTGGGCCATACCCGAAAATCCAAGGACACTTACAACCGAAAAAGCGAAAATTGCTGAAAAGGCAACAAATTTCATGGTTAATTCCATAATATCCTTATTTATCTTAAAACGCAAGCACGCAAATTCAATTTAAATTAATCAAAAATCGATACTAAGTACTGATCAATTTCACGTTGGGTAAGGTCATAAAAATTCTTACCGTCGCTGTGAAGTTTTATTGCAAGAGCCACTCCCACAAATCTCCAATGCCACGGTTCGTATTGATAATAAGTATTACCCTTAGGATATGAAAGCTCAAATCCAAACTTGTAAGCATTTTCCTGAAGCCATTTATACGCTGCCGTACTGCCAAATTTCGAAAAATTACTCCCAAGTTCCGAGGTTGTAAAATCACAGGTGGTCCCCAATTGATGCTCTGAATACCCCTGATCAGCCGAAAATTTATTCGCCCCCGACCCATAAACAATCTTATATCCAGACTTAACTGCTGCTTGTTCGTCAAAAGATCTGAAAGCCGAAATAATTTTCAAAGCGACGCCATCACCCTTCGCCGCTTCAACCATCCTAGTTAAAAAGGGTAAAGCCTGAGTATGAAAATACTCCTGCTTCGATGGAGTATTTAAATATCCAGAGTCAATAAGCGAAAGCTGCGAAGGAAAATAGTTTTCGCTCAAAAAATAAACCTTCGAATACTTTTTCAAGAGTTCCGGGTCAGTCTTTCTGAGTTTATCTAGAACACTCACTGTCCCCGAAATACTATTTACTGCTCCTTGAAGCCCGCTAATTTGATTCTCGAAAAGTCTATTCTTGCCCTGCTCTGACGAAAGCGCCTCAGATAAATCCTGATTCTCTTTAATCTTCGAATCGAGAATCTTCTGATTGATTATAAGCGACTGCTGAAGAGCCCCTATTTTCTCCTCGCCAATCTTTCCTTTCTCATAAAGCTCAAAATAACGCCACGCGCCATGCAAAAGAAAGCCAACCACTATTACCACGACTGCGATCCTCGCGATCGAATCTTTTGTAATCAACGATCTCACGAAACTAATTCTAGCATAAACCAAAACCCTAATTGCGATCCAATTTAATTATCACCGCTGCTCCAAAAACCGTTGCAATCAATCCCCCAATAGCCCACGAAAGAACCATCCCAAGAGAAACCTGAAAGCTCGAATAGGAAACAAGCATCCCCGGGATAGTTGCAACAAGCCAATACATCCACCCAAATCTAAACGCCTTCGAGAATAAGCTTCCGGTCGGAATAGTAATCTTAACCTTGCCCCAAAACCAAGCCAAAAGAATTCCTAAAACAAACGGGTATAGGTAGTAAAGCTGCATTATCGGATCCGCCCACGACCGAAAAAGAGCTGGGTTTTCATATTGCGCCTTAAGCGACGGCACCGCGAAAGAAATTAACATCTCCACAATTAAAATCACAACCCCAGCCAAAATCCCCGGTATAACAATTTTTTTCATGATTTAAAGTTAATAAAAAATGAATGCGACCTTTCCAATATTATACCAATCTTTCTTTTTTTATCATTTCATAAGAAAATATAGTAAACATAAATGGTTAAGAAAAATACTTGGATTATATTTGAAGGCAAAACAAAGAGGAAGCCAAAAAGGATACTCGGTGGCATTCCTCTATCTAAAGGGGAAACTATAAAAGTTCACGAGGGCAAAAAAATAAAACACTATAAAGTCAACGATAAAGTAGTAGATTGTTTCTTCGCTGGCAACAATCAAACTGTAAACATTACCTACTTTATTAAAGAGAACAAAGTATGAAGATAAAAAACTTCCAAAAACTCGCCGTAAGCGACCTCCGCAAAAAAGCCCTTAAAATCGCCGAGGCCGGCCTTGAGGCCATCGACACCCAAAAAGTCATTAAAGACAGAGTTAAGCTCCAAAAAAATTTTTACCCCGTTAGAGGTCGCGAGGGCTCGCAGCGTGTGTCCACCTCTAATGGGGCGCTCGTTATCGACCAAAAAACTTTTTCCCTCAAAAATACTAAAAATATCTACGTGGTCGCCATCGGTAAATGCGCCGGAGAAGCCGCGCTGGCTCTCGAAAAAGTTTTAGGCCATAAAATCAAAGCCGGCATCGCCCTCGATGTTAAAAAAGTAAGTGGCCTTAAAACCATCAAATCTCTCGCCGGCTCTCATCCTTTCCCGTCTGACCGAAACACCCAAGCCACCATCCAAATTATCAACCTCATCAAAAATCTCAACCGCGACGACCTAATTCTTTTCGTCATCTCCGGCGGCGGCTCCACTCTCCTCTGCGGTCCTAAAAAAGGAACCTGCGCCGAAGAAACTTTAATCGTCAAAAAATTAATGGACTCCGGCGCCACCATCAGCGAAATCAACACCGTCCGCAAGCATCTTTCCGTCGCCCGCGGCGGCTACTTGGCCAAATACGCTTATCCCGCCAAATCCATCGCGCTGATCTTCTCCGACGTTATCGGCAATGATCTGCAATTTATCGCCTCCGGCCCAACCGTAAAAGACACGACTACTATTAAAGACGCTCTTAAAATTCTCGACAAATATAACGTTCCCAAAGTCTGTCCCATCGAAAACTGCGGACTAGTTGAAACTCCGAAAGACGACGACTTCTTCAAACCTGTCACTAATATAATTTTCGTCTCCGGCGAAGTCGCTTTGACGGCCATGGCCAAAACCGCCAAAAAATTGGGTTACAAAGTAACCATCTGCACTTCCTGCCTTAAAGGCGAAGCGAGAAGCATCGGCAGCAAAATCGCCGCTGAAATCAACCGCGCCAAACCCAAAACCGTTTTACTCTACGGCGGAGAAACGACCGTAAACGTTAAAGGCAAAGGCAAAGGCGGCCGCAATATGGAACTCGCCCTCTCCGCCCTAAGTCGTTTGCATCAAGATTCACTGGTTTTATCTCTTGCCTCCGATGGCCGAGACAATACCGAGCTCGCCGGAGCCATTTGTGATAAAATTACTCTAGAGAAAATCGCCAAACTTAAGATTAAACCTTTGAATTATCTGGTCGAAAATAATTCTTATTTTTTCTTCAAAAAAACCGGCGATTATATTTTAACCGGCAAAACCGGCTCGAACGTTTCTGATTTAGTTATCGCAATCAAATCAAACAATTAAAAAATAAAATTTTATAAAAACTATGCCAAAAAAACTTGTTCTTCCCATGGAATCCGTAGGTATCAAAGATGTCGCCCAAGTCGGCGGTAAAAACGCCTCGCTCGGCGAAATGCTTCAAACCCTTAAGCCGAAAGGAGTTAACATCCCCGGCGGATTTATCGTCACCGCCACCGCCTACCAATATTTCCTAAAATCCACCGGCCTTCAAAAATTTATCAAAGACACGCTTAAAGGCCTCGACACCAAAAATCTCAAAGACATGGCCGTCCGCGCCAAACTCGTCCGCGAGACTATTAAGGAAAAAAACTTTCCGGCCGATCTCAAGCGCGAAATCATAAAATCCTATCGCCTGATGGAGAAAAAATACGGCAAAAATGTCGACGTGGCCGTTCGCTCCTCCGCCACCGCAGAAGATCTTCCGGGCGCCAGCTTCGCCGGCGAACATGAAACTTATCTCGGCATCCGCGGCGACGAAGAACTTATGAAAGCCGTCCGCGCCGCCATGGCTTCCCTCTTCACCGACCGCGCTATCTCCTACCGCGTCGACAAAGGCTTCGATCATTTTAAAATTTCCCTTTCCGTCGGCGTTCAAAAAATGGTTCGCTCCGACTCTGGCGCCTCCGGCGTCATGTTCACCCTCGACACCGAATCCGGCTTCAAAGACGTGGTGCTCATCAACGCCGTCTGGGGCTTAGGCGAAATGATCGTCCAAGGCAAAGTCACGCCCGACGAATTTTTAGTCTGGAAGAAAAACGCGACTCGCTCCGCGAGTACGCGTCCTGAGCTTGCCGAAGGATTACCCATCATCAGTAAAAAGCTCCAGATCAAAGAAGAGAAAATGATTTACGCGCATCATCCCTCGGGCATCAAAGCTACCAAAGTCATTCGCACCACTCCCAAAGAAAAACACAATTTCGTCATCTCCGATAAAGAAGTCCAAAAGTTGGCCGAATGGGGCATGTTGATCGAAAAACACTACACCGATAAATACAAAAAATGGACGCCGATGGACATGGAATGGGCCAAAGACGGCAAAACCGGCGAACTCTTCATTGTCCAAGCCCGCCCCGAAACCATCCACGCTCTCCGCGACTTTTCAAAAATCAAAGAATATATGCGCCTCGAAACGAGCAGAGAGCTCGTCCGCGGCGCTTCGGTTGGTTCTAAGATCGCAACAGGCAAAGCCCGCGTCATAATGAGCGTCAAAGGCGTGAACGAATTTAAAGCCGGCGAAGTGCTGATAACTGATATGACCGATCCCGACTGGGAACCGATTATGAAAATCGCCTCGGCTATCGTAACCGACAAAGGCGGCCGCACCTCTCACGCCGCCATCGTCTCCCGCGAGCTCGGCATCGCTTGTATTGTTGGCGCCGGCGACGCCACCAAAAAACTCAAAACCGGCCAGGAGGTCACGGTGGATACCACCGGCTCAGAAGGCATCGTCTGGAACGGCGCTTTGAAATTCAAAGTGGTTGATCACGACACCAAAAAACTCCCCAAACCTAAGACGCATATAATGGTAAACATCGCCACGCCCGACACCGCCTTTGAAAAATCTTTCCTGCCCGCCAAAGGCGTCGGCCTCGCCCGCGAAGAATTTATTATCGCTTCAACCATCGGCGTCCACCCGCTCGCACTTCTAAATTACGCCAAAATGAGTAGTAAGATTAAAAACGAAATTGACCGCCGCACCTACGGCTGGAAAAGCAAAACCCAATTCTACGTCGACAACTTGGCGTACGGCATCGCTAAAATCTGCGTCGCCTTCCATCCTTATCCGGTCTTGGTCCGTTTCTCTGATTTCAAAACCAATGAATATCGAACTTTAGTCGGCGGAGATATTTACGAACCCTCGGAAGAAAACCCAATGATCGGCTGGCGCGGCGCCTCTCGTTATTACGATCCCAAGTTCAAAGAAGCCTTCAAACTGGAATGCTTAGCCATCAAAAAAGTCCGCGAAGAATTCGGACTCGAAAACGCCATCCCGATGGTCCCCTTCTGCCGAACCAAAGAAGAGGGCGTTAAAACCCAAGAGATAATGGCTCAAAGCGGATTGATTACTAAATACGTTAAATCTAAAAAACAGGCGAATACACCGATCTATGTGATGTGCGAAATCCCGTCGAACGTTTTACTCGCCGAAGAATTTTTGGAAATCTTTGACGGCATGTCTATCGGTTCCAACGACTTAACCCAGCTCACTCTCGGCCTCGACCGCGACGCCGGCACGCTCACTCATATCGCCAACGAA
Organism: bacterium; assembly: GCA_021813155.1. Taxonomy (GTDB): domain Bacteria; phylum Patescibacteriota; class Minisyncoccia; order UBA6257; family 2-01-FULL-56-20; genus VMFW01. The sequence continues at coordinate 395 of JAKALK010000013.1, read as the reverse complement.
AACGATCCAGCCGTCAAAAAACTCATCGCTGAAGTCATCCACAAATGCCGCGCTAAAAAGAAATACATCGGCATCTGCGGCCAAGCTCCGTCTGACCATCCCGAATTTGCCAAATTCCTCGTTGAAGAAGGCATCGAAAGTATGTCGCTCAACCCAGACACCGTCGTCTCCGCCACTATCGCCGTCGCCGAAACCGAAAAGCGATTACACAAAAAGTAAATTTTCATTTGACAAAACTCTTAAATATAGCGAAGATACAGCCAGCAGTAGATCGTTAGCCGTTCTACAAACAACCCGCTGAGCCCGCCCTGCAACCACAGGAGATAATCGTGAAAACAAGTTCACTTCAAGCACTTGCCGCAATAATCATCGTTGTCTGCTCGCTAGTGGTTGTG
>JAKALK010000055.1 GCA_021813155.1 bacterium | reverse complement strand
AAACACCCCCGTTTTGCGGGGGTATTTTATGGCAATTCGTAAGCGGGATTCTGTATTAGACGATCATTTATCTGGGCCCTTGATTACTCGCGGGCTCAAGCGGCACTCCCCGCCGAAGCGGGGCACGACCTTGCACTCAGTAAGGATTTAGCCGTTTCACCTCTGTCTTTTTGTCCCTATAACAGAGTTGGACCAAACTAGCTTGGGATTGGGTCCTCCGCGGTCTTTTCAGACCGGGACGTCACTGCTCGCACCTCTACGCTTACGCGCGCCCCGCCGTTAGCGGGGTACTTTTTTAAACATTGGTTTCCCAATGAGTAAGTGTCCCGACTTTCCTCCCTTTGGAAAAAACCAAAGAGCGATCGTCTGAATTACCGAACTTTATTATACTAAAAACACAAAAACAGTCAATCTCGACAACACTGCATTCACTTACTTCAAGCCCAGTAAATCCAATAAGCGCTGCTTATCGAATCCAACCACTACTTTCCCTCCTACATCAATCACCGGTACACCCAGTTGCCCAGATTTATTTACCATCTCCTCCCGAGCTTTTAAATCTGTCGCCACATCCTTCTCCTCATATTGCACTCCTTTTTCTTGAAACATCGCTTTGGCCATCTTGCAATAAACGCAGGTTGGCGTTGTGTAAATTGTTACCTTTGTCATATTTCTAGTATAACATACCTGTCAACCCCTCCGAAAACATCGGCTCGGTTCGAAAAGAACCGATCCGTGCGCCAACCCCATATTAGACTGTTTCCTCTATTACTCTCATGGTCAAGACGTTTCACAAGCGGGTTTTTATTGGAGAGCTAACTCTTAAGATATTAAACGCCTTCTACTTAGAATCAAGTGCTCTATTCACTAATTCATCCGCCTGCTTATTCTGCTCGCGGCGTATATGCTTGAACTCCACTTTTTTAAAATCCAGCCTCAAATTCCAAACCTCAATAAAAAGGGGCTGCAAATCCGGCTCTTTTATTTTATATTCCGCGTTTAATTGCTTCACAATCAATTCGCTATCCATTCTCACCTCAATCTCCGCCTCCTCTGCCTTCTTGCCGCCTAAAAGAGCTTTGGCTTTTTTTAAAGCAAAAACCAACGCTCGATACTCCGCTTGATTATTTGTCATTTCACCTAAATATTCGGAGTACTCTTTCTCTCCAACCACTACTCCCAAAGCGGCCGGCCCAGGATTTCCGCGCGATCCCCCGTCGGTATAGATAACAATTTTTTTATCTGAAAATAATTTATTAGTCTTCATAAATTTCTATTTATTCAAAATTTCAATTAATTCCTTAGCAATTTTTCCCGCCTCTTTTTTAGTTTTAATGCCGGTAATCCCTGCCGCTCGCCTATGCCCTCCTGCTTTATACCCATATCTCTTCCTTACAAGTTGCCGTAAATCGTATCCTCCTGGTTCATCTCTCCACGGATTGCCACCAACTGCCACTCTATAAAAACCGCCCCCTTTAAGTAATGTCACCATATAAGACAACGATGGCACCAAATAGTGTGGCGCAAATCTTATTCTCTCAACTTTTGTACTGGACAAATCTATAAAGCAAACCCTACTATAAACCTGTAAATGCTTTCGATGAAACTCGAGGCTTTTATTAATCTTGCTTTTTACAATTCCGATTGCTCTTATCACACGACTATCTCTCGTCAGCGTCTTCAATCTTGTTTTACTTAAACCTTCTATTAACCACTTAATAGGATCTCCATTCTTAGATTCGTGGTCGATATAAGCATCAATTTGCGCCACTGGATTTTTCAGCTCTATTAAGTCCTTTGCGGATCGAAACTTTGCTGCATCGACAACATCCGCCCAGAAAACCAACTCTTTGATTGTAGCTGACGGTTTATATCCAAAATTTTTCCTAAGCGAATCAAAAACCAGCCGACAGCACGATTCGTATTTATATTTCAAATTAAAGAATTTGCTCGGCCTAAACTCCTTCTCCCATTTGTCGTTGATAAAAGTTGTCAGGTGGTGATCAAAAAAATAAGCCGCCTTCGGGTGAAAATAAAAATCAAAAATGGCTACCGGATTTTCTGAAGCCCTAACTACTTTATCCCACCTAGATCTTAAAAAATGATCGACAGCAAAATAATTTTGTATGCTATCCCCTCTTTTTCTTAAAAAATCCAAAAAAACAGCCACCGAGGCTCGACCATCAAAGTCGTTATGAAAATAAACATCGTATTTCATCTTCTAGAATGCTCCAAAGCTTCAATCCCCGGCAACTTCTCTCCTGCCAAAAATTCCAACATCGCCCCTCCTCCAGTCGACACAAAGCTAAATTTATCAAAAAAACCATATTTTCTCAAAAACATCACAGTCTCTCCTCCTCCCGCTAAAGAAAAACACTTCTTATTAGAAACAATTGCCTGCGCCACCCTCATTGATCCTTTCTCAAAGCCCTTCTCCTCAAAAAGCCCGACTGGCCCATTCCATATAACTGTCCTAGCTTTGCTAATTAGAGAGGCAAAAACTTCCTCCGTCTCTGGCCCGATATCCAAAATCCTTTCCGACCGAATATGGTAATCATTTGGTAAAATTAGCTTTCTAAACTTTAATAAGGGCGCGAAAGCGTCTCGGTTATCCTTTTCCGCAATCGAATCTCCAATATCCACGCCCTTTATCCAAAGTAAAGTATTAGCCGGCTCCCCGCCAATTAAAAACTTATCCGCCTTTCTTTCAAAAAACTTTAGTAGACCCAACTTATCTCCCGCCTTACCTCCACCTAGAATAATCAAGAGTGGCCGTTTCGGATTCTTCATCACAAGAGAAAGATTTCTAATTTCCTTCTCCATCTGAAACCCCCCATAGCTTGGCAAAAACCTAGTGATCGCCGCCACCGATGCGTCTTTACGATGTGAAATCGGGAAACCCTCATTCACATAAAAATCTCCCAAACTGGCTAAATTTTTAGCGAGCACCTGACTATTTTCATACTCTTCTTTTAAAAAACGGATGTTTTCTAAAACGAAAACTGTCCCGGGCGCCGCATCCGCAAGTATCTCCTTAATCGCCTTAAAATCAAAACTTGGTATAAATTTTACCGGTCTCCCTAAAAAACTAGAAAGTTTCCTGGCATTTTTCACCAAACTCAACTTCTTGTCCTTTCCCTTCGGGCGGCCCTTGTGGCTCACTACTAAAATTTTGCAATTTCGCTTCAATAAAAACTTCAAGGTTGGCACTGATGTTCTCATTCGCCAGTCATCCTCAGTATTAAAATCCAGCCGCACAATTGCTGTTTCACCCAACAAACCATTTGTTTTACTTAAAAATTTAATCACCGACAAGCCTTAAGATTATAACAAAAAAAGCGATCCCCCACACCTCGAAAGTATAAGGGATATGCCAAGCCTTTACGGCTAAGGAAATAGTCCTTGAAGCCATTTTGAATTTTCTCGACACTAACGGCGCGCCTGCCAAAATGTTTTAAGACAAATCGCCACCGCCTTCCTAAAAGAGTTATAAGCTAGTGTTAATTTATAAGCTAAAGCTCAGAAATGCCAATCAAGCCATCCTAGGACAAAGTGCTCTTCTACTCGCGAAGTCTCCGGTAGATATCTTTTTCAATATCTTGCCTGTCTTGTCCGTACCTCGCCCTCGAGTATTCCTTAAGTTTATATGCTAATTCGTTATTCCCTTTCTCCAC
>JAKALK010000054.1 GCA_021813155.1 bacterium | reverse complement strand
GCCCTAACAAAGAATGGGATAAAGTTGGTGTCGTTTCAAATGTCGTCTTCCCAACCGGCACCGCCATCTTCGGCGAAGATTTATACATCTACTACGGCGCCGCCGATCATCTAATCGCCGTCGCTAAAGTCAACCTAAACGACCTACTTGAAACCCTCAAAGCGAACCCTTAATCGTGAAACTCACTCGCTATCCAAAAAACCCAATCCTTAAACCTAACCCAAAAATAAAATGGGAAGCAGGTGCTACCTTCAACCCATCAGTCATTTACGACAAAGGAGAATTTCATCTTCTCTACCGAGCCATAACATCCGGTTTCAAGCGAAAACCGGATGGCAGCGGTTACATTAACTGGACATCGTCAATTGGGTACGCAAAAAGCAAAGATGGTATTCATTTTGAAAAAAAGAAAATCCCTTTTATCAAACCCAATCGTCCATTCGACAGGTTTGGTTGCGAAGATCCGCGAATAACAAAATTCGAGGATACTTACTATATTTTCTACACAGGCATGCCTAGACCCGCATACACCCAAAATGAAATACCCGGAATCGCTCTCGCCACGACCAAAGATTTCAAAAAAATAAAAAAGTACGGACTAATTGGACCAGACCCAATTAAGACAAGAGTTAAAGCGGCGGCTCTATTTCCGGAAAAAATCCGAGGCAAAATCAGAATGCTATTCACTTGGCATCCAGACAAACCAGACTCGACAATTTGTTATACGGAATTTAAAACACACAAAGAGCTTACGCATCCGCCTAAGTATTACTGGCACAAAATTTTGAGTCAGCTCGATTATCACGTAGTTATAGGCCCGCCCAAAAATTCACGTCGCGGACCGGAACTAGGCGCCCCTCCTATCAAAACTAAAGAAGGATGGCTCTTGATATATTGTGGTCCCGCAATCAAAGAAAAAATCTGGTTAATCCACGCCGCACTCCTCGATCTAAAAAATCCCCAGAAAGTACTCTGGCAATCCAATGGGCCAATCTTAAAACCGGAAAAACTCTACGAGAAGAAGGGGATGGTTAATAACGTCACTTTCCCCGAGGGCGCTGTCCTCAAAAACGAGAAACTGATGGTTTATTATGGCGCCGGAGATAAATATTGCTGTCTCGCTACTTCTGAATTCAAAAATGCCTTCCTTTCTTGATTCGCCTTTATTGGGTCAAAAGTTGGATCGCTTTTCTTAACAATCTCATCCACAATTTGAAAATCTTCTGGGTGCTCTTTTTGTAACCATTCCGGGAAAATAAGGTAATTACAAACTAACTCCGCCCAGTATTCTTTTGCTTTCGCGTATAATTGATCTTCCTTGTCTTCAATTTTTATTTCCGAGTGATAGGTCGAGATACCATCAAGCGCATCTTTAGACTTCACTCTTTCAACAATTTTTCCCAATAATTGAGCCCTATCAAGCCTATTTAAATTATGGCTTTCCTCCCAATCATTTGCATGCCCAACTTCGTGAGCGAAAACAAGTTCAAAATAGTCATACAATTCTCTTGCCTTTGATCCCAATTGACTTTTATCGAAATAAAAATCAGTTCGACTCGTAATATCATACTCTCCCGCGGAGCTCTTTTCATCAAGTCCGTATCGATCAAGAGTCGGCCCTGGGCCAACATGAAAATTCACTTCAGAAACTTCACCATTTATAAATCCTTTTGGGAAAAACGTACCTTCAATCAATAGCTCGCCGACTACCTTTTCGGACAAACCAACCTCTTCGCATCCAGATATTTTTGGCGGAGTCCGTTCATCATTTCTTTCAGAAAACGCCTTTTCGTCTCCAATTTTGATAAATCGAACATTCCTTCCGATCTCATCTTTTAATTCGACTTCTGCCTGCTTAAAGTTCTCTCCTACCACCGCTCCTTGTGAATCTATATGTTTATTATATTCCGCAGATTCTTCTATGCCTTTAACGCCATAACCAACTCCAAGCCCAATCATCGTGACAACAATGGCCCGTTTCGCCACTCGAGACAAACGAGCGTAAACCATATCTCGATCTTCAATTACACTCTCACTCTTTTCGTCAACCTCCTTTAATTTATCGCGATTTCCACCTTCGGGTTCAGTTGGTTCTGTCGCAGGAAAGCTTTCAAATCCTCTCATGAAATTTTTAACCGCTCCTTAATAACCTCCGCCATCCTTTTAGCCACCTTATGATATTCAAAAGTCTCGACGGCATGTTCCCGCGCCGCCTTTCCCATTTTCTCGCGTAATTCGGCGTCTTTCAAAAGTTTTAATAAATACTCCGCTAGCTCATCCACGTCAGCCCGATAAGCAAACGTTTTTGGTTTGTCAAACTCAATGCGATGATCCTCCTCAAAACCCATTCCAACGTATGCCCATTCCGAAGTTAAATCTACCGTCGAAGCCACTTTCGCCAAAAATCCCGTCTCGCCGTGTTTGATAGTTTCCTTCGGTCCCATCGCGTCAATTGAAATTACTGGCTTTCCGCACGCCATCGCCTCCACTTGAATCATTCCAAAACCTTCAAGCCGAGATGGCGCTGCATAGATATCGCAAGCCGAAAGCAAATAAGGCATAAACTCCCGAGACATCGAACCCTCTAAGTAAACCACCTTGTCTTTTGAATCTCCTAGTTCATCAATCAACGCCATCTCGTCGTCATAATGGTCATCTGCACTTGCCCCGCCCCAAATTTTGCAAACATATTTCCAATTCTTGAATTCTTGATCAACTTTTTTGAGCGCCTTAAAAATCTCTTGCGCTCCTTTTGAGGTCACGTCTCCTCCCGTCGTCAAAATCATCACTTCCTCATCATTCACACCCGCCATCTCCCTAATCAACTTCACACCCGGATCAGTTTTTGGTATCGGCCGGAAAAGATTAGGTTCGAGCCCAATATGCGCCGTCACAAAATTTTTCGTATTCACTCCGTCGCGCGCAAAAGTTTTCGTCACCCAATCACTGGTCGTAAAAACCAAAGGTAAAGAACTAATTTTGTCATGATAATTCGCCACCCAGCCGTCAGCCAAAAGCCACGGCACCGGCTGAATGCCAAACTTTTGCGGATGTTCAATTAAATCCTGCGTGTGTCCCCAAAAACCCACCCCGAGCGCCACTTGAGGTTTATAAAGCTTGTAAATCCACTCCTTTTGAAATTCGCTCGAAAGATGACACGGCCAAACCTCCTCGCCGTTTTCCTTCATACCCCGATATAGCATATCTCCCTGCTGGGAAAGTCCATCCGGCTCCGGGGGATAGGAATACAAAACAATCGATCTCATAAATTAGGATTACGTGAGTTTTAGCAACTTAAAATTCTCCACACCCGACAAGGTCCTATACTCAAACGTCGATTTTTTAAATCCATACAACTCATTAATAATTTTTCTTTTCTTCTTAAACGCAGTAGGGGATAGTTTCAAAAAAACATCTGCCCTTCGTGGCCGGCAAATATTTTTTTTCTCATTAAATTCGTAACTGAATGTGAGGAGTTGTTTGGTTTTAATTTTCCCGCGACTAACTAAATTTTTCACCACTCGACTCACGCCTCGATGCCGCGGATGTCCGTACTCTCCATTATAGCCGTGCATGAAAACGAAATCAAATTGAGGCGCTCCAGTTGCTATCAAAGAACGTGCCGAAATCCCGACCGAAGAGGAGGGACTACCGCCAATCGCGCCTATCGCGCGGGCAATTCGCTTTCGAATCTCCGGCAAACTCTCGCGCAAACTCAACACCTCTTCGTCATCCAAATCCGAAATAATTCCCTTCGCCCCGTAATATTTGCACACTCGGCGAAATTTCGGTGCCCGATCAGCGTCACCAGCGCGACAAAGCGAAAAAATCGTCCACTTTATCTGTGGATTCATTAAAATTGTCCCACCCATCCAAATCGTCTCGT
>JAKALK010000053.1 GCA_021813155.1 bacterium | reverse complement strand
AAAATTCTCGCGCCTAAAGAATGGAAGGTTCCGATATAGGGCGAATTATGTTTTAAGTTTCCTCCCGTTTGCGCATTTGTCATCTTATTCACCCTCTCGAGCATTTCCTGGGCCGCTTTATTAGTAAAAGTTAAGGCGCAAATTTTGCTCGGATGAACTCCTTCTTTGATTAAATAAGCAATTCGTGTCGTTAAGGTTTTTGTTTTTCCCGTTCCGGCTCCAGCCACAATCAAAAGCGGTTCGTTGGTAGCAAAAGCCGCCTCTTTTTGGGCTGGATTTAATTCGGTTTTAAGCCACGCAGGCTTGTCTATTTGTTTTTTAACACTTTGAATTCCCATTTATTTGCTGTGGGCCTGCCCGGTGGTGAAATTCGGATTTTCCGAGAGTTTTACTCTTCTGAATTTCTACCATCCGGGCCTGCCCAGTACTAAACTTCGGCTTTTAGAGAGCTAGCAGTTTACGCTGTCGAAGTTTTAGTAGCTGGGCTACATTATATATGCCAAAACGTATCCTTGCTAGCTTAAAAGATTTTCAAAAACACCCCTCCATCGTATATATTAATATATTAAAATGATATAAACCCCCACACCAAACAAGGAAAGTGTTAATTCTAACCGGTTTAAATTATTCCTTGTTTGGTGTGGGGGTAAAATAGTCTTTAAAATGGAATTTTTTATCGCAAAAACCTCCTTAAATACTCAGGAAACAAAGGACTATTCCCTAAAAACCTTTCATTCTCTGGCTAATTGGCTCACTTCCGGCCTAACTTTTAAAGAGTGGTATTTACACGCCCAAACTTATGGCACCACCTCCGCCGTAACCAACCGGCTTATCTTCAGCTGCATTCTTGGTCTACTCCTGCCTTTGGTTCTCATCGGTTCTATCAATGGCCGCCTTGCAGATAATCTCGCTTATCTTCACAATTTAGGCCGAGTCGGATACATCACCAATCAGCAAATCGGGACTGCCGACCTCCCTCCGATTTTTGCCGCCATCGCCAAATGTGAATCAGGAGGATCTCAATTTGATTCTTACGGTCAAGTGGTAAGAGGGCGGGTAAATCGTCACGACGTCGGCCTTTATCAAATCAATGAAGTTATTCACAAAAATGCCATCGATCAAACCGGCCTTGATATTTACACCGAAGAAGGCAACGCCCAGTTTGCAAGTTATCTTTACGCCGCCCAAGGTCTCTACCCTTGGCGATCTTCCCAATATTGTTGGTCTCGCTATCTTAATTAAGAGATGCCGCATTTAACGGCCTCTCATTATCCTGAGCGAAGTCGAAGGGTTAAACTTCCTCTCTTAGCCGATAACTAAAAGCTCTTGCCCGTCCGTAGCCCGCCAGTTGGCGGGCGAAGGAGGGTCCGCCAAAACTAAACCTCTTCTCGAAGCCTGTAGCTGAAAGCTTCAGCAAGATGTCCTTCCGAAACTCCTTCTTTTTCTTCCAGATCCGCAATCGTGCGCGCCACTTTTAATAATCGATAATATCCTCGCGGAGAAAGTCTGGCTTTGTCGAAAGTTTTCAAAAAATTCTCTGCCGCTGGTTCCAGTTGGATTAATTCTTCAGCCTGTTTCGCACTCATCTCTGAGTTTGTTTTTATTTTCAAATCCTTGAATCTTTTTTCTTGGACTTTCCGGATTGCATGAATTCTTTTTTTAATTTCTGGGCTGGTCGGTTTTAGATTTTTATTTTCTCTAAGTTCTGCGATCTTAACTCTTGGCACTTTTATCTGCAGATCAATCCTATCTAAGAGTGGCCCTGAAATTTTTTTCTGGTAGCGAATTACTTCATAAGCGGTGCATCGGCACGGCTTTTCATCGTCACCGTAAAAGCCGCACGGACATGGATTCATTGCGGCAATGAGCGAAAATTTCGCCGGAAAAGCTAGCGTGCCTTTTGCCCGAGCCACATGCACCACGCCCGATTCGAGCGGCTGCCTCAAAGATTCCAGAATATTTTTCTGAAATTCCGGCACTTCGTCTAAAAACAAAACTCCGCGATGAGCTAAGCTTATCTCGCCCGGTTTCGGATATGTTCCTCCTCCCACCACTGCGATAAGAGACGCCGTCTGGTGTGGCGTCCTAAAGGGCCGGATAGACATCAGCCCTCCCGGGTTAAGTCCCGCTGAGCTGTAAATTTTTGTGACCTCAATCGCTTCCTGAAGTGATAAGTCCGGCAGAATGCCCACCATTGCTTGCGAAAGCAAGCTTTTCCCCACTCCCGGCGGACCGATCATCAGTAAATTATGCCCGCCTGCCGCCGCGATTATCATCGCCCGTTTGGCATTTTCCTGTCCTTTAATTTCTGAAAAATCCGGCACCGCGCTCGCCGCCGCCTCAAGCGGGTTAAAAACCGCCGGGATAATTTCTTTCCGCTCTTCCAAAAAATCAATCGCTTCTTGCAGATTCTCAAGCGGAATTACTTTCAAATCCTTAACCACTGCCGCCTCATTCGCGTTTTCTTTTGGAAGGAGTAAATATTCAAAATTTTTATCTTTAGCCAGCTGGGCGATATTAAGCGCTTCCGAAATCGGCCGCAATCTTCCGTCCAAAGCCAACTCTCCTAAAAGAATTTTATCGTGCGCCTCGAATTGCTTTATCTGTCCCGTCGAAAGCAAATACCCGAGCGCGATTGCGAGATCGTATTGCGACCCGGCTTTTTTGACATCTGCCGGCGCTAAGTTAATGGTGATTTTCCTGTTCTCTCTGTTCGGCGGTTTCACTCCCGCGTTTTTAAGCGCCGAGTTCACCCGCTCCTTGGCTTCGTTCAAAGCTTTATCCGCGAGCCCGACTATATTAAACGCATGAAGGCCGACGTTTAAGTCGACCTCCACCTCAATTAACTGCGCGTTGATTCCCTCGAGTTCCGCCGAATAAACCTTAGATAAATTCTTTATCATTCTAAAACCTAACACCTACAACCTTTAACCTAATTTCTTGCACTTCGCGCACAACTCCGATTCCGGCACTATCTCTAAAACTTCTTTCGAAATCTCCCCTCCGCATTTCACGCATTTCCCGTAGGTGCCGTTTTGTATTCTAAGTAACGCCCCCTCAATCTCTTCTTTCCTTGTTCTAAACGCGTGGCTGATGCCCAGCTGGTTGCCCATCTCCTCCGCTTCGTCTGATTCTTCGTCCCCGCCGTCAATATCACCTCCCATATCCACCAGCTTCTCATGCTCCTCAATCTCTTTGTCGAGCTTTTCCTTTTCCACCCCCAATATCTCCTTATATTTTTTTATCTCGTCTTTAGTCATTTTGATTTCCTAAATCTTATCACACCAATTTAAAATGCCAAGCGCTTGACCTAGGGTATAGATGAGATGTATAAGGTAAGAAAAGGTCAATTAAACATAAAAATCATAATGAATGTTTTTAAGAAAATAGTCGTTTTTGTTTTCTTGGCTGTGTTGCTTGTGTTGGTGATACCAACTAGGAATATCAACAAAACGTCGGCTCAGACGATTACCCCGATACCGGGAGATGACCCTATCGCTATCGAGAGGGTAACTCCGATTACTCAAATCTGGGACGCTATCAATGATTTAAGAAATCAGATAGCTAACATTCAGCTTACTCCCGGATCGAAGGGAGATAAGGGCGATAGAGGTCCAGCGGGAGCAAGTTTGAAGGTTGTTGATGCTAATGGGGTAGATATTGGTCTATATCTTGGCGATGCTGTATGGCTATCGAGTCTAAAGGCATTGGCAAAGATAAATTTTTCCTCTGGCGCTATCGACCCAGAAATATATTACCTTGGCCTAAATAATCATAGTCTTGGTTATGCGGAGGAAAATTGTAGTGGACAAGCATATCTCGAAGACGGCAACAATCATTTCTATAAGATGATAATATTTAGAGTCCCTAATGGTAGTGTACTACCCCAATTTCAATTCCCTAGTCTTGGTTTCTACTATCTTGGGAAAGAAAAAGAAGGTAAGCTCTCAAACGTAAACGTTAAAAGCTTGAGAGTGTTAAGTCAAAACAGCGGCAATTTTGTATGTGTTAACTCTCCAGTAACCTATCCTGAGTCGGTTGCACTTGATTTAGTGGATGGTAGTAGTTTATTTACAGCTCCGCTAAGGATTGTTGAGCAGTAAAAGTCATTGGGCGACATAACAATTCAGGGCTCTCGTAGCCCTGTTTTGTTTTACTTCAGCACCCTCACCGTTTTAAGA
>JAKALK010000012.1 GCA_021813155.1 bacterium | reverse complement strand
AGCTGGGTTCAGACCGTCAAAACTGAACGAGGGACATCAAACACGGCGGCTTTACATAGTAATGTGTATCGAAAAATCGACTCATATCGGTGAAATCCAATATTTTTTAGACCTGAAAAATGTTGGCCAATACCGAGGGAAGATTGTGAATTTAAAAGAGGAGGGTGAAAGGTGAACATCAGGATTAAGCCGCATGGCTCCTGACACCAATCCATTTTGAAAGCCGAATGGCTTGGAGAAATCCCCTAATGGAGATTCTCTCCTCTCCTCTTTTAAATTCACAATCACCTGTAGAGACTTGTCTAGAAATAGACAGAGTCCGACGTAAAGTCGGGCTAACACGTCGATCTTCCTAAAAGTTTTTTAGGAAGGTGGTATAGTCCAAAAATATGCGTGAGACAGGTCGGTCTCTATCTGCTGTAGGCGTTTAGCACTTGAGGGGAGTTGGCCCTAGTACGAGAGGACCGGGCTGAACAGACCTCTGGTCTACCGGCTTTGCTACCAAGTGAATCGCCGGGTAGCTATGTCTGGAATGGATAAGCGCTGAAAGCATCTAAGCGCGAAGCCAACCCCAAGATTAGGTGCAGGTCTCCTGGAAGACTACCAGGTTGATAGGCTCTAGGTGTAAGATTCGTAAGAATTTAAGCCAAGGAGTACTAATAGACCGTTGCTAACCATCCCAATACTGACTTTAAGCCACCAAAGGTGGCGAAACCCTGAGCTAAGTTCACAGTGAGCCTGTCGAACTGTCGAAGGGCTAATACAATGCGCTTTAAGGTTTTTTAAGATATGATTTTTTTATGTCGGTGCTTTATGTAGATGTGCCCCACCTCTTCCCATTCCGAACAGAGAAGTGAAAGCATCTATGTCCAATGATACTCCCTTGGGGGAAAGTAGGATGTGCCGACATAAAAGAACCCTATCTTTCTTAAATAAGCGCTTATGCGGTTTCTTAGAGTTAAGGTTGTTACAAAAGCTAAAGAGGATCGAATTATCTTAAAGGGAGATTCTGCTAAGATCTATACCACTGCTTCTCCCGAAAAAGGCAAAGCCAACCAAAAAATTATTGGCCTTTTAGCTGAATTTTTTAGGGTTAAAAAAACTCAAGTTCAAATCGTTAAAGGCTTTAAAATAAGAGATAAAACCATTGTTATCAAGCTGTGAATTGAACGAAAGGTTAAATAAGTTAAAATAGAACCCTGACGCCCAAAATTATTTTGACACACTTGGGTATTAAAAAGGTCGAAAACAAGATCGATTCCCGATAATGAAAAAAACAGTAATTTGGATTATAGTCGTCGTTGTAATTATTATTGGTGCCGTTCTTCTAAGTGGCAAAAAAGGTACTCCTAAAGATGTTACTCCGACGAATACCACTACTGGAGAGAACGCAACTACCCTCAAACCGGCTACTGGCAATATCGACGATGCTATTAACTCCATTTCTTCCGAAGCTTCAGCTGATGCGGCAGCGCCATCCGACACCAATACTTCTTTAACGACGCCGAGCGACTTAAGTGGGCTCGATCAAGCTCTTGACACTAGTAAAGTCCAATAAAATGAAAAAATATTTACTTGCTTTTGTTGGAGCCGGTTTAGCCCTTTCTATAGTTTTGCCGATTTTTGCGTCTGCTCAAACCACCTCTACCACTAATAAAGCTAAGGGTGTAAAAAGAGGCGAAATCTGCACCCGCCTTGGTAATAGCCTAGAAGAAATTAGTAAAAAAGTCGGTGAGAGATTTACCGAACTTAAAAACCAAAAGGAAACTCACCGTGAAGAAATTAAGACAAAGTGGGATGAATTTGTTACTAAACGAACCGCAAGTCGGACCGAACGCGATACCAACTTCACCGAACACTTCAAAGAGTTAACGGCAAAAGCTAAGACAGATGCCCAAAAGGCGGCTGTCACTGCTTTCGAGGCTGCGATCAAAGCTGCGATTGGTGCCAGGCGCACCACAGTTGATGCGGCTGCCAAGGCCTTCGAGGATGGCGTCAAAGCTGAACTCGACAAGAGGCAGGCTGCAGTTCAATCCGCCTTCCAAACCATGCAAACTGCGGTTAAAGCTGCAACCAATAAAGCTAAAACTAGTTGTACTTCCGGTACAGATCCTAAAACTATCAAGGATACTCTCGCTGCAAGCGTGAAATCGGCTCGAGAGGCTTTTGGTTCGGCTTCCCAAATCGCTCACGATTCCTTCAAGGCTGCGCTTGAGTCGCTTAGAACTACTAGACAAACTGCCTTCGACAAGGCTAAAACTGACTTCCAAGCTGCTCTTGATAAAGCCAAGACTGATCTTAAGGCTGCTTTCGGAGAAAGCACAACAGGGGGACAGTAATAGAAACCAGTTTTCTAAAGCAAAACACCTCTTTTAAAGAGGTGTTTTGCTTTTCAGGCGATTTTTCTATAATTGTTATCATGAATCGGAGGGTGAAACAATTAACTTATGGCGGTTTTTACTTATTTCTCTTTCTCCTTTTATTTTCTTTCCTCTACTTTACTTTTTTCAAACCCGGCCCCAGTTGTTCCGACGGCATCCAGAATCAAGCCGAAGAAGGAATCGATTGCGGCGGGCCATGCAGTAAAGTTTGCTTTCCTGAAAATTTTTCCGACCTTGAAGTTACTCAAACTAAAATTTTTAAAATCGGACTCAATCAGATTAGCCTTTTTGCCGAAGTAAAAAATTCTAATACAAGCCTGGCAGTTGATAGTTTCGACTATGTCTTCAACCTTTATGACGACAATGACAATCTTATTCAAGCTTTTTCCGGTAATTCTTTTGTTTATAGCGCAGACACTTCCTATGTTCTTATCCCCGGTTTAAATGTCACCTCCTCTTTAGCTAAAAGAGGGGAGTTAATTGTTAAATCGCCAGACTGGGTAAAGAAGGATACTCTTATTAAGCCTAAACTCAAAATTAACGATGTTTCCACTTTTATTGATGACGGCAGAATCAAAATCAGTGGCGCTATAACCAACGAAGATGTTATGAAATTCTCAAAAGTCAAAATTATTGGTATTATCCTTGGTCGTTTCAACAAGCCGATTGGCGCCTCTCTAACAGAGCTAAATAATCTTGAATCAAATCAAACTTTACATTTTGAGATCATTCATCCCTACCTTCCCGATGTTAATTTTTCAGTTACCAAAGTTGTTGCCTTCCCCGATCAAAATTAAAACACTTATCTTCGCCAGTTGTTTCTCTCTTTTTGAGAGCATAATATGAAACTTTACCTCCCTTTAGGCTTTTTATTGGCTTCGAGTCTGATTGTCCTCTCCAGTCTATCTTCTAAACTTTTTCTACTCCAATCCCTTTGGATTATTCTTGGCATTGCTTTAATAATTGTCTTTCTTTTTATCGACTGGAGACTCCTTCTAAATTACCGGTGGTTTATTCCAGGTCTTTACATCGTATCTCTCTTACTTTTAGTTGCAGCTTACCTTAAGGGTCCTTTGATCAACCAGACTCGGAGTTGGCTAGTTCTTGGTCCAGTTAATTTTCAACCTGTCGAACTTGCTAAAATAAGCTTGATTTTAATGTTTGCTCAGTATTTCAGCCGCCGTCACCTGGGTATTGCGCGTTGGAAATACATTATTATCTCCTTTATCTATTTTCTTTTGCCAGTCGGTATAGTTGCTCTCCAGCCGGATTTTGGATCAGGCCTTGTTCTTTTTGGAATCTGGTTCGGCTTTCTTCTGGTAAGTGGTTTACCTATTAGAAGATTTGTAGTTGCTACTCTCGTCTTCCTCGTCGTTGGCCTTTTGATGTGGAATTCGGTTCTTAAGGATTATCAAAAAGAAAGAATCTTAGGAGTTTTCTATCCAGAAAAGAATACCCTCGGCATCAATTATAGCGTCAGTCAATCCAAGATTGCTATTGGTTCCGCAGGCTTTTTTGGAAAAGGATATCACCAAGGAACTCAAACCCAACTTGGTTTTTTAACAGAACCAGAAACCGATTTCATTTTGGCTGCCCTAATTGAAGAATGGGGATGGTTGGCTGCCCTCTTAGTGGTAGCTTCTTTCGTCTGGCTCATTCTCGGCTTCTTGAATGTTGCGGCTCACGCCGACAGGAATTTCGAGAAATTTATTTGTATCGGTGCCTCTATAGCTATGAGTTGGCAATTTTTTCTAAATACCGGATCTGTTTTAGGCCTCTCTCCGGTCATTGGGGTTACTTTTCCATTTTTGAGTTATGGTGGATCTAGTCTTTTGACAAGTTTTTTTATTGTCGCTATCATAAACGCCATTGCTCGCAAGTCTTAATTGTAAATTATATTTTATGATTGAGAGACAAATTATTCTCCCTTCGCCCAAGAAAATCTATTTCTCTGTCGCTGTCGCTGTTTTTATAGTCACCGTTATCTTTTCTTACGGCCTAAAGCCCGCATCTCAAAACGGGACAATTAGCCTATTCTCTGTTTCTCCCGGCGATAGTTTTAAAGAAATCATTGATCAGCTGAAAGCAAAACAATTGATCCGTTCTGCTGCTATTACAAAAATTTTTGCCGTTGTCACCGGGTCAGCCCATAAACTAAAGCCTGGCCTCTACGAACTCTCTCCAAATTTAAGTAGCGCTGAGATAGTTCGTGAATTAGTGAGAGGTGAAAACGAAGTCGAAATTATTGTGAGGGAAGGGCTCTCGGTTTTTGAAGTTGATCGCCTTCTTGGCGACGCTAAAGTTATTTCTCCCGGCGATTTAATTAGTTTTAATAGTCGTGAACCTATCGAAGGCAAACTTTTCCCTGACACCTATAAGTTTTTTCCCCGCTCTCCAGTTAACGATGTTGTTAAAAATTTTAGAAATAACTTTGATCGCCACCTTAGTGCTCTCTTAAGCCAGGATCAGAAAAATATGAACCGGAACCTAATCTTGGCATCGCTAATTGAGGAAGAAGTGCCAAATTTTGAGGATCAAAAAGTCGTCGCCGGGATTCTTAAAAAAAGGCTCAAAGCAGGATTTCCCCTTCAAGTAGATGCCACTATTTGCTATGCCAAGCTTATCGAAAATTTAGGGGGAAAAAAATGCTACCCTTTGACGTCTCTTGACATGAAAATAAACTCTCCCTATAATACCTACCAATATAAAGGTTTACCGCCGGGGCCAATTGTTAGTCCCGGTGTTTCTGCTGTTCAAGCCGTTCTTGAGGCCAGAGAAACCCCTTATTGGTTTTATTTAAGCGATCAGAGAACTCGAAATACGATTTTTTCCAAGACCCTTGAGGAACATAATCAAAACATCGCTAAATACCTTAAAACCTAATTCCGAGTCAATCTAAAAAGTTAATAAATTTTAAAAACCAAAACTATCACTGGTTTTGATCACTCCTTTTGTGAGTTTAAAATCAACCAACTTTTCAAAGTCCCATGATTAAAACTCTCCCCGTCAAAGATTTTTCTAAATTCAAACCCCTAACTGAAATCTCCAATCTAAACGAGATTCAGCTCACCTCCTATCGCCGATTTTTAGAAAAAGGACTTCAAGAAATTTTCGAAGAAGTTTCGCCCATCCGGGACCACACGGGGAAGGAGACCGAACTTTATTTTGAGGGTTTTCGTCTCGATGAACCCAAATACGACGAGGAAACTACTCTTTATAAAGATGCAACTTACGAAGCAGCTCTCCGAGTGAAAGTGCGTCTCGAGAACAAAAAGACTGGCAAGAGCCAAACCCAGGAAGTTTATTTTGGAGATTTTCCTGTGATGACTGATCGAGGCACTTTCATCATCAATGGAGTCGAGAGAGTGGTAGTCTCTCAGCTTATTAGGTCAGCAGGAGTTTATTTCACGGCTCAATCTTGGCGAGGGCGCAACCTTTTTGGAGCCAAAATTATTCCTAATCGTGGCGCTTGGCTTGAATTTGAAACCGAGATTGACGGCACACTCGCCGTCAAGATCGATCGCCATCGCAAAGTAGCTGTTACTGATCTTCTTAGAATTTTCGGCTCTTCTGAGGAATCATTCTTAAACGACTTTAAAGATATAGACGTTGGCAATCACAAATACATTACTGCCACTCTTAAGAAAGACGCCGCCAAAGATCTGTCTGAATCATACATGGAAGTCTATCGTCGCCTAAGACCAAGCGATCCTGCTACGCCTGAAACCGCTAAAAGTTTGATTGATTCAATGTTTAAGAGATTTGATCGCTACGATCTTTCTAATGTTGGCCGCTTCAAAATGAACCAAAGATTGGGTTTCCCTCAGAAGAAAGCTAATCGAGTTCTTGATCTCGATGATATCACTGCTATTGTTCGCGAAATTATTCGTCTTAATAATACTCCCGGAGCCGAGCCAGATGATATTGATCACCTAGGGAATCGTCGCCTAAAAACTGTCGGTGAATTATTACAAGGAAGGTTGCGCATAGGTTTCGCTAGGCTCAGGCGTATCATCCAGGACCGGATGTCGATCTTGGATAAAGAAACGCTTATGCCGGCCCAGCTTATTAACTTTCGTCCAATCGCCGCTGTTATTAAAGAATTCTTTGCGTCCTCTCAGCTTTCTCAATTTATGGATCAAATTAATCCTTTAGCTGAGCTGGAACACAAACGCCGCCTTAGTGCCCTTGGCCCCGGCGGGCTTACCAGAGAACGAGCCAGCTTCGAAGTTCGCGACATACACCGCTCTCATTATGGGCGCATTTGTCCCATTCAAACCCCCGAGGGGGCCAATATTGGTCTTATTAATTACCTCTCGAGTTTTTCAAGAGTTAACGAACTAGGATTTTTGGAAACTCCTTACGCTCGAGTGAAAAACAGTCAAGTCACCAGTGAAGTGATATGGATGGATGCCATTGAGGAAGAGAAGTACAAGATTGCTCACGCCGGCAACCCCCGCGATGACAAAGGTGTTTTTACGAACTCTAACGTCGAAGCCCGAATTAAAGGTGATCCAGGTATCTGTTCCAGGGAGGAAGTTGATTTCATTGACGTAGCCCCCCATCAATTTGTGAGTATTGCCACATCTCTTATCCCGTTTTTGCAACATGATGATGCCAATCGCGCGCTCATGGGATCAAACATGCAACGGCAGGCGGTTGTTTCTATTAAACCTCAAGCGCCTTTGGTCGGCACCGGGCAAGAAGAAAAAGCCGCTTCAGACTCCGGTTATCTTCTTAAAGCTGAAGCTGATGGTACTGTTCTTGAAGTTGACGCAGGGCACATCAAAGTTAAATACAGTAAGGGAATCAAAAATTACACCCTAGAAAAATTTAAGCGTTCTAATCAATTCACTTCAATTAATCAACGCCCGGTTGTCTCTCCCGGCCAAGTCGTTAAGAAAGGAGATATTTTAGCCGATGGCCCATCTATTGATAACGGCGTTCTGGCTCTTGGTCAGAATCTTCTCGTAGCCTTCTTATCTTGGGAGGGAGCGAACTTCGAAGACGCAGTTATTCTTTCAGAAAGAGTAGTTCGAGATGACTTGTTCACCTCAATTCATATCGAAGACTTCGACTGTGATGTTCGAGATACTAAACTTGGTCCCGAACTAACCACGCCCGACATCCCTAATGTCTCTGAAGAAAAACTAAAGAATTTAGACGAAGAAGGTATCATCCGTATTGGCGCCGAAGTTAAAGCCGGCGACATTTTAGTTGGTAAGATCTCGCCGAAAGGGGAAGCCGAATTAAGTTCCGAGGAGAGATTACTGAGAGCCATTTTTGGCGAGAAGGCCAGGGACGTAAAAGATACCTCGTTAACTCTGCCCCATGGTAAGCAGGGCAGGATAGTCGGCGTAAAGATTTTTAACCGAGATCAAGGGGACAAACTTGAACCCGGCATTATCAAAAGGATTCGCATCGAGGTAGCCGAACTTCGCAAGATCCAAGTTGGAGATAAAGTTGCTGGTCGTCACGGCAATAAAGGTGTTATTTCTCAGGTTCGTCCAGTTGAAGATATGCCCCATTTAGCTGATGGTACGCCAGTCGATGTTGTTTTAAATCCTCTAGGAGTAGTTTCTCGTATGAACTTAGGACAAGTTCTCGAGACTCATCTTGGTTGGGCTGCCGCAAAACTTGGCTATAGGGCCGTAACTCCAGGGCTCGATTCAGCCACTGAAGAACAGGTTCAAGGGGAACTTAAAAAAGCCGGCTTGCCTCAAGATGGCAAGATTGAGCTTTTCGATGGACGCACTGGTCGAGTTTTTGATCGTCCGGTTACCGTTGGCTACATCTATGTGATGAAGCTTAATCATCTTGTTGAAGATAAAGTCCATGTTCGTTCTATTGGTCCCTATTCATTGATTACCCAGCAGCCTTTGGGCGGTAAGGCTCAATTTGGCGGTCAGCGTTTTGGAGAAATGGAAGTCTGGGCTCTTGAGGGCTATGGGGCCAGACACACCCTCCAGGAAGTTCTTACCATCAAATCTGACGATATTCTCGGCCGATCTTCGGCTTATGAATCTATTATTCGAGGAGAAAAAATAAAGAAACCTAACATCCCTGCCTCTTTTAATGTTCTTCTATCAGAGCTAAAGGCTCTTGGATTTAATATAGAACCCGTTTATGATTCTGAATCAGAAAGACAAGATGAATTTAAGGCTCTTAAAATTGGAGTTGCTTCTCCGGACGATATTTTAAAGTGGTCACACGGAGAGGTCACTAAACCAGAAACTATTAATTATCGTACCCAGCGCCCAGAAAAAGATGGGCTCTTCTCTGAGCGCATTTTTGGGCCGACCAAAGATTACGAGTGTTACTGCGGTAAATATCGCCGAATTCGTTACAAAAACGTCGTTTGCGACAAATGCGGAGTTGAAGTAACGCGCTCCATTGTCCGCCGCGAACGCATGGGGCATATTAAACTTGCTGCCCCTGTTTGCCACATTTGGTTTCTAAAAAGCATTCCTTCTCGATTGAGCCTTATTCTTGATACTTCTTCTAATAAACTTGAGAGAGTTATCTACTATTCTGCCTACATTGTTACCGAGGTAGATGAAGAAAACAGAAAGAAAGCCCTTGAAGAGCTCGAAAAGGAACTCAGAAGTAAGTTGAAAGTGGTTGCTTCTGATAAAGAAGTTAAGAAAGAGCTAAGCAATGCTGCCGAGCAAACTCGAGAATTTTTAACCAACCTCAAACCCGGCGATATTTTAAGCGAGTTGGAATACTTTAGTTTGGCGCGAAAGTTTGGTGATGTTTTCAAGGCCTCAAGTGGCGCGGAGGCCGTCCGAGAAATTCTTGAGAAGATGGATTTGAGGAAAGAAGTTCAAAAAATCGAAAAAATACTTCTCGAGCCAAAACGCGGTGCCGTTGATGCTAAACAGTTTCGGCGGTTGAAAATGCTGAAGGCCATGATCAAGAATAACACTCGTCCCGAGTGGATGATTACGACCATACTTCCGATTCTTCCTCCAGACTTAAGGCCAATGGTGGCTTTAGATGGTGGTCGTTATGCTACCTCTGATTTAAATGATCTCTACCGTAGAGTTATCAACCGGAATAACCGGCTCAAAAAATTGCTCGAAATCAAAGCTCCCGATGTTATCGTGAAAAACGAAAAACGCATGCTTCAGGAAGCTGTTGATGCTTTAATTGATAACTCGGCTCGTTTTGGTGCGCAACAACTCTCAACTCAGAGGCGACCACTCCGGTCTTTAGCCGACATGTTAAAAGGGAAGCAAGGGCGCTTCAGACAAAACCTCCTCGGGAAAAGAGTCGATTACTCGGGTCGATCGGTTATTGTGGTTGGTCCCAAATTACACATCAACCAGTGTGGCCTACCTAAACGTATGGCTCTTGAACTTTTCCGGCCCTTTGTTATTAGCGAGGTTATTAAGAGAGGCATTGCTAATAATATTCGGAGTGCTAATCGCGTTATTGAACAAGCCTCCGATGAAATCTGGGCTATTTTAGAAGAAATCATCAAGGATCGACATGTTCTTCTTAACCGCGCCCCCACTCTCCATCGCCTAAGCGTTCAGGCTTTTCGTCCACTCTTAGTTGAAGGGCTTGCTATTCAAATCCCTCCCTTGGTTTGTATGGCCTTCAATGCTGACTTTGATGGCGATCAAATGGCTGTTCATCTGCCTCTTTCCGACGAAGCCCAAAGAGAAGCGAAAGAAATTATGGCTTCCCATCACAATCTTTTAAAACCTGCTACTGGTGATCTTATTACTGCCCCCACCCAAGACGTTGTCCTTGGAATTTATTACATCACCCAAATTCTATCGTCTGAAACTACTCCAAAAAAATATTTTGCCAATATTAGCGAGGCTTTTATGGCCTACAATCATCACGCTATCGGCCTCAGGAATTTGATTCAAGTGAGGGTGGGCGAAAAAACTATCAACACTTCAGTCGGTCGTTTAATGTTTAATCAACTTTTCGATTCTGACTACGATTTTGTAAATAGGACTTTGAACAAAAAAGAACTAGCTAGGCTGATGGACAGTTTTGTTGAACGTTACGGCTTTGAAAAAACCAGCGAGATACTCGATAGAGTTAAAAATTTAGGATTTGAAAGATCTACTCACTCTGGTATTACCTGGTCAATCTGGGACTTAATTACCCCCGAAGAGAAACCCAGAATTCTTAGAGAAGCAGAAGTAAAAGTTGATGAAATTTACTCGCAGTACCGAAGCGGACTTTTGACTAAAGAAGAACGTCGCGCTCGCGTTATCGCTGTTTGGGAAAAAGCCAAGAAAGAAATTTCCAGCCTAGTTCTCAAAGTTCTTCCTGAAGGGAACTCAATTTATCAGATTATCGACTCTGGTTCTCGTGGTTCGTGGGTTCAGCCGATTCAAATGATGGGTATGAAGGGCCTAGTTCAGAATTCCCAAGGGGAAACTATTGAGTTGCCCATTAAATCATCTCTCAAAGAGGGGTTAAGCGTTTTGGAATACTTTATTTCAACCCACGGGGCTCGAAAGGGGACGACTGATACCGCCCTTAAGACTGCTCAGGCTGGCTACCTTACGCGGCGCCTGGTTGATGTTGCTCAAGATATTTTTGTTAAAGAAGAAGATTGTCGCACTTCCGAGAGTGTTGAAATTGTCCGAGCGGACGGAGATAAATTTGGCCAATCGTTCGCTAGTCGTATTTTCTCTCGGACTACCGCCGAAGACATTAAAGTAGGACGCAAGATAGTAGTTAAAGCTAACGATGTTATCGACAAATTGGCAGCCGATGCAATTGATAAATCAGAACTTGCTGCCGTTAAAGTTCGTTCTCCGATTACCTGTAAAACTCTTTATGGCGTTTGTGGTCGCTGCTATGGCTTAAGCCTTGGCGACAACAAGCGAGCTCGTATTAACGAGGCCGTTGGAGTTGTTGCTGCTCAATCTATCGGCGAGCCTGGGACCCAGCTTACCATGAGAACCTTCCACTCAGGCGGCGTTGCTGGAGTCGATATCACCCATGGCCTTCCTCGTATTGAAGAAATTTTTGAAGCGCGGCCGCCTAAAGGAAAAGCGGTTTTAGTTAACGAAGATGGTATTGTCTCGAAAATAGAAGATCGTGGGACGTTGAGAGTTCTTACCTTATCTCTTCCCAAAAAATCCTCGGGCAGCAAGAAAGCAACTGCTAAAACAGCTGAATACACCGTCCCGGCCTCCTCTTCATTCTTAATTAAAGTCGGAGACGAAATAAAGAAAGGCGATCAAATTTCTGACGGGCACATCGACCTCAAAGAGATGTTCGAACTAAGAGGCAAAGAAGCCGTTGAGCGATACGTTATTAATGAAGTTCAAAAAATATATTTTTCAGAGGGAGCTTCTATTAACAATAAACACATTGAGGTAATTGTCCGCCAGATGTTTTCTCGTATTCGTATTAAAGATGCTGGCGACGCTCCCGATTTAGTGGTGGGCGAAATCATTGAAAAGCCTAGACTTCTCGAAATAAACCGAGAATTAAAACGGCAGGGGAGAACTCCAGCTAAAGGTGAGCAGCTTCTAATGGGTATTACTCAAGTTGCTCTCTCAACCGAAAGTTTTCTCTCAGCTGCCTCTTTCCAGGACACTGCCCGGGTGCTTGTGAAAGCTGCCATTGAATCTCGTACTGATATCCTGCGTGGTCTTAAAGAAAATGTCATTATCGGTCGACTTATACCCTCAAGCGATCCTCGCATAAATATTTCCGAAGACGAAGAAAAAGAAGAAACAGAAAATACAGCGGAAGCAACGAGAGAGCTTGACGAAGCTGAGAAGATCAGCTAGTTTCTAAGGCATGGAAGTAATCGAAAAACCCGACAAAAAAGAATACGAAATCTCATTTCTTACCAAGAATGAAGATGGCATCTCGAGCGTCTTAAAACTTGTTAAACAACATCAGTTTGAAGTTGCTTTAGATGCTCCTGTTAAGAAAATTAGCTTGGCTTATAAAATCAAAAAAGAAAGCCAGGGTTACTTCAGCTTTCTGCATATCTTAGGCGATCCCGAATCCGTTAAAACCTTAAACCAAGATCTAAAAAGCAACAGCGAAATTATCAGATTTCTTATCATCACTCCGCCATTTAAAAATAGACCTGCCTCAGTTGGAAAAGGGAGAGTTAAGTTGACTCCTTCTAAAACTGAACCCGAAATTCGCGGGCCCTTACCTCTCAGCAACGAAGCTCTCGAGAAAAAAATTGAAGAAATTTTACAATAACCTAATTGCGTTTAATAATAAAAAAGTATGAATCCAGTTAGAAAATTAATAAAAACGAGTTCTAAGGAGTATTTGCATTCAAAACTGGAAATGTCGATTTGTCGGTCGGCATCAGTTTTAATTTTCTAGCAGAATGAATCTCAACAAAGTATTTTTAGCCGGCCGCCTCACTGCCGACCCCCAACTAAGAACTACGCCTGGGGGGCAATCGGTTTTAAGTTTTAGTTTAGCTACCAATAGAAACTGGACTGACCGCGGAGGCGCGCGGCAAGAAAGCACTGAATATCACAACATCGTTGTTTGGGGCAAGCAAGCGGAAGTAGCTAGCCAATTTCTAACTAAAGGCAGTTTAGTTTTGGTTGAAGGAAGGCTTCAAACTCGATCTTGGAATGATAAACAAGGCCAAACCCGAAAAACTACTGAAATCGTCTGTGAACGTATTCAGTTCGGCCCCAGGGGATTTAGTGGCGGCGGAGCTCCTCGAAATTCTCAAGTTGCCCCCAGTCGGAACCCATCTTCAGGCAGCAATCAGCCCTCAATTGATGAACCGCTTCCCGAGGAAATACCAGTCATCGATATCGATACTGAAAAAGAGGACATTAAACCCGAAGACTTACCTTTTTAAACTATGGCTAAAAAAATCAAAACTACCCTTAAACTTCAACTCGAAGCTGGTAAAGCAAATCCGGCACCTCCGGTTGGTACTGCCTTGGGCCCTCACGGTATTAACCTTCAGGAATTTTGCAAACAGTTCAATGATGCTACTAAAGATATGACTGGCAACATTGTCCCGGCCGAAATCACTATTTATGAAGACAGGAGCTTCACCTTCATTCTAAAAACTCCACCCGCTTCAGATTTATTGCGGAAAGCAGCCGGCGTAGAAAAGGGTTCTGGCACTGCGCCCAAAACCAAAGTCGGCAAGATTACTCGGGCACAACTTCGCGAAATTGCCGAAAAGAAAATGAAAGATTTAAACGCGAACACTATTGAAGCCGCCGAGAAGATTATCGAAGGAACTGCTAGGAGTATGGGTATTGACATAAGCTAACTAGAATAAATTTTGACCAAAAAGTCCTTCTGACTTAAAGTAGTTAGAAGGGCTTTTTGTTTTTATTATGGAAATCAAAAAAGGAAAATTTATCGTTATTGAAGGTATTGACGGTTCTGGCAAAGCAACCCAACTTCAAAAACTGAAAGAATATCTTGAGGATAAAAATATTAAAGTGTCCACCTTTGATTTTCCTCAATACTCCCAACCCTCTTCTTATTTTGTTAGAGAATATTTAAATGGTAAATACGGGCACTTTAAAGAAGTGGGGCCCTATCGGGCATCGATTTTTTTCGCGCTTGATCGCTATGCCGCGAAATCAGAAATTGAAATTGCTTTGTCAACCGGCAAAGTCGCTATTTCTAATCGCTACGTCGCCTCAAATATGGCTCATCAAGGTTCAAGCATTGAAAACTCCGTCGAGCGCAAAAAGTATTTTGAATGGATAACGAATCTCGAATTTAATATTTTAGGAATTCCTAAGCCCGATCTTAACGTTATCCTTCACGTTGATGCTGTAGCGGGCCAAGTTTTAGTTGATAAGAAAAACGAACGTGAGTACATCGAAGACAAAAAAAAGAGAGACATCCACGAAGCCGATATCGAGCACTTAAAAAGAACCGAGAAAGTTTATAAAGAAATCGCCGAGCTTTTTAGCGGCCACTTCGCGACTATTGAATGTATGAGCAATAACGGAATAATGACACCCGAAGAAATTCACGCTAGAATACTAAACGAAATAAAACCACTTCTTAATTAATATGCCCGACTATACTCCTACTATTGGGCTCGAAATTCACGTCGAACTCAACACCAAAACCAAAATGTTTTGTGATTCTCCCAATAACCCCGAGGAGAAACACCCCAACACTAATGTCTGCCCGGTTTGCTTAGGTCATCCCGGCACTCTGCCGACCATAAACAAAGAAGCTGTCAAATCCGTTATTCGGGTTGGCATGGCTTTAGGTGGTGAAATCAACCCGGAAACCAAATTCGACCGCAAAAATTATTTTTATCCCGACCTGCCCAAAGGCTACCAAATTTCCCAGTATGATAAGCCGCTAGTCTTGGGCGGTTCGCTAAATGGCGTTACCTTGCGCCGTATTCACCTTGAAGAAGACACCGGTCGGCTTTTGCACGATCCCAAAACCAATACCAGCCTTGTTGATTTTAATCGTGCCGGCGTTCCACTTATGGAACTGGTCACCGAGCCTGATATCAAGTCGGCCGAAGAAGCGGTCGATTTTGCGAAAGAACTTCAACTGATCTTGCGCTACCTCAGTGTTTCAACCGCCGATATGGAAAAAGGCCAGATGCGCGTGGAGGTAAATATCAGTTTAGGTAAATGGGTTAAGGGTGTTTGGAAGCAGGGGACGAAAGTAGAAATCAAAAACCTGAACTCTTTCGGCGCGGTCGCTGGTTCCATTGAATATGAAATCAAGCGTCAAGCCGAAGTGATGAAAACCGGAAAGGTTCATCAAGAAACCCGCGGTTGGGACGACATAAAAAAAGTTACCGTGAGCCAACGTTCTAAAGAAGAAGCCCAAGACTATCGCTATTTCCCCGAGCCAGACCTACCTCCATTTGAGACTGCTATTCTTAACCTGGAAGAACTTAAAATGTCGATACCGGAACTCCCAGCCGCCAAGCGCGACCGCTTTAGAAAGGAATTTAACCTTGAAGAATCTAAAGTTAGAGTTTTGATTTCCGACCAAAAATTGTCAGATTTTTTTGAGGATGCCGCATCAGAGCTCAAAGCCCTAAATCCCAACTCTAAAATCGTCACCCTCTTTAACTATTTAACTAGCGACCTCATCGGTTTGATTAATGAAACTAATATCTCTTTTAGCGAGATTAAAATTTCACCGGAAGAGCTTGCTCACCTAGTCTCGCTTATTGATCAAGGTAAGATTATGAGCCGCGGCGCCAAAGATATCTTGCGAAAAATGTTTGAGACAGGCGAGGATCCCGAAGGTATTTTAAACGCCGAAGGCCTCCACGCCGTAAGCGATGAATCCGAACTCGAAAAAGTAGTGAAAGATATCATCAAAGAAAATCCCGCCGCCGTTGCTGACTACAAAAAAGGTAAAACCGCCAGCCTCCAGTTTATGATCGGGAAAGCAATGAACAAGCTCCGAGGCAAAGGAAATCCGGGAATCTTAAAAGATATTTTTGAGCGCAACCTAACTTAAACAGGCCAGCGTTCAACTAATTAAAAAACCTTTATTTTTGAGGTTTTTTTAGACCCGTTGCCAAGTTGACAAAAATCAAAAAATAGTATAGAATGTTACCCCAGAAGGTATCCCTGAGATAACCAGCTTGACGTGCAGTTAAACCCGGAGCGCTGTCGAAAGGCAGCAGGAGGAGCAAATGAGGAAAGCACTTGCAATCGGCACCATCTTCGTTTTGATGGTGGTGAGCCAGCCGACCTGGGCTTACTACTGGGTCAATCCCGGTAGCAACCCAACGACCGACCCGCCAGCGAAAGCGGCGGAACGTTTCGTCGGCCTTCCCTTTGGTCGGATGTTGGACATCAAGTGTGCGATCCAGAATCGGCCGAGTTATCCAATTGTCATCCGTCATGGCGAATACTTTGACGAAATGACGGGCGGACCGAAGGGAGTGAAAAGTCACGTGTACGTGTCGGTCGACTCCCTCCGAGCCCACTACTGGACAGTGGGTGACATCCAGGTCGTGCAGTTTCACGACTGCAACAATTTAGCCTGGCGCTACTTCTGTAGCAGCTTATGGACGGAAGTGGATACTGTGTTTGTCCAAACGCCGTGCCCCGGCAGCAGCCTATGGGAAGACATCAAGCATTTCCCATTCTGGCTGTGGCCCGTTGCTGGTCTCGGTGGACTCATCGCCTACTTGATTGGACGAGGCAGTTCAAACGCCGCGAACAACACAGCAGGCAATCGAGGCTATGAGACCGCTGCCAGGCATTCGCAGCCGGCGACTCCACTAACACCATCGCCGACCTCCCAGTCTTCTCAAAGTCCTCCGGGTAGCGGCAGCTAAGCTCCAGCTGTCGCGCAACCAGAACGGGTGGAAGGTTTCACTTCCACCCGTTCCTACCAGAGTATTTGATTACTTGTTCTAATCAAATTTTCTGGTAGGATTCCCAAAGAATCCTTTTGCACCTCGACAAGTTTATAGTGTAAATAGTTGTTATTCACTGTTCCATTAACCGCAGTAAGCCCTGAAGGAGGGTGTCATGAACCGTTACGCCGTAATTCTTGTCGCTGTTGCGTGCCTCATGTTGGCTTGTGCTGACATGACGGTATGGGAATCGCTCGCCAACCCGAATGGTGGATGGGAACTTCAGCTCTACCGCATTACGGATGCGAGAGAGACGATTGCATGGCTGGTCCACTCCGCCGCGATCGCAAGCGTTGTCAGTCTTGCTTTCTGGTGGAGCAGGCGCAAAGAAAACTGGGTCTCAGGATTCAGTCGTATCGCACCGTTTTACATTACCGCCATGATTGGAGCGCTGGTATTCATTCCTACCTTCAACTCGGCTCTCGCGACATATCTCTTCCCAGACGTCAACGACGGGACATTTATGTCCAACTGGGAAGTTTGGTTCAAGCCATCGGGGGTAGTAGCCCATTTTGTGGTGGCTATCATCGCCGCCGCGATTGGGGTCTCTTTTCGCCGAACCGGGGAAGGTACCGCCGCCAAACCGATTACTCTGGCCTCGGTTGTGAATTGGATCGCGACATTCGCGCGATCTCTGTGGCCTAGGCGGCGAGAGGATGGCGACACCTCTCTCAAAACTGCTCCAGCTCCGACCAAAGCCTGACATCCAGTGAACAACGCAACACACCTCGCCAGCGCGCCTCAAGCGCTGCTGGCGAACAATTCAGGGAGACGAAGACTCGTCTCCCTGCTACCAGAGAAGGGGAAGTAAATTCATCTCTTCTGGTAGAAACTTGACATTAATCATCTCAGAAAGGAAGTGTATGCCGAATCAAAACATCGCAGTGGCCCCTCTCTCCCTCGAGGACTTACGGGAGGTCACAGAGGTAGATTCATTTCGACACAATGGCGAGGTACATCTTCTCGCCAACGGAAGGGAGATAATCCCACCCCCTATCGCTGGACCAGCTGATATCCTAGGGGGCGTTGCGTTGATCGTTCCTCTGCTCGAGGCAATAACAGGGGATAGGTTTGTGTTCGACGAATCCGGCCTCGGGTACTACCGTTGGCGCCGACAGGCACCCTGAATTCCCGATCAAGGAAACACAAACGGGTAGAGATCGCAAGTCTCTGCCCGTTTTAATTTTTCAAAAATTCTTTCACCGCCCTCTCTGCCTCTCGTGAATTTTTAATCCACAAAATATTTTTATCTCGTTTAAACCACGTCATCTGCCGTTTGGCATATTGCCAAATTTTAGTCGAGATTAATTCCAGGGTATTTTTCTGATTTATTTCCCCGCGCAAATAAGGCCGCACCCATCGGTAATACAAGCTCACCTCATCTAATTTTTTATCACTCACCCCCGCTTTTCTAAAATTTTCCATTTCTTGAATCACCCCGCCTCTCAATCGCTGTAAAGTTCTCTTCTTTATTCTTCTCTTTAATTCCTTCGACGGCACCACTATCCCAATCTTTAAAAATTTGTACGGCAAATTTTTATCCTGAGCCTGCTTGCCCTGAGCGTAGTCGAAGAGTCGAAGGATCCCAACTGGTTTTCCGGTTTCAATTACAATCTCAAGCGCCCGCACCAACCTTCTTTTATTAAACCTATCAATATTCCCCGCGCGCTTTGGGTCAAGTTTTTTTAACTCTTCAAAAAGTTCCTCAGCTATTTTCTTCTCTAAGCTTCGCCTTAGCTTCAAGTTAGGTTTTGCCGCCGGTAAATTTCGGTCATAAATCAAAGTATCAATATAAAGTCCCGTCCCTCCGCAAATTATCGGGATTTTTCCTCGCTTCCAAATATCCTTAATTGCTTTCTCAGCCAACTTTTTATACTGCGCCGCCGAAAACTTTTTCTTCGGACTCGCCACATCAATTAGGTAATGCCGTATCCCTCTAGTTTCTTCTTTCGTGATTTTATCCGACCCTAAATCCACTCCGCGGTAAACCTGCCTCGAATCCGCTGATATTATTTCAGCCCCGTTTATTCCATATAATTTTTTAGCCTGCCCTGAGCTTAGCCGAAGGGCCAGCTTGACCGCTAAATCCGACTTGCCCGTCGCCGTCGGCCCGAGTATTACTACTATCTTAGGAATAGTCTCGCTAGATAATTTTTTTATCAATCTCTTCTTCAATTTTAGAAATTAGTTCCGAAGTTTTAATCTCCATATTATCTTTACTTCCTCTCTTTCTCACATTCACCGTCTTAGCGGTTTCCTCTTTTTCTCCCACTACCAAAACATAAGGAATTTTTTGTATCTCCGCCTCGCGAATTCTTTTCCCTAAAGTCTCATTGGCATCCGAAATTTCCACCCTAATCCCGGCCTTATTTAATTCATCAAAAACTTTATTGCCATAATCGGAAAACTTCTCGCTCACCGGCAATATTACCGCCTGAACGGGGGATAGCCACAACGGAAAATCGCCAGCGAATTGTTCTATCAAAAAAGCGATAAATCTTTCATGCGACCCCAAAGGAGCTCTATGGATCACGTAAACCGGCTTATCTTTGCCATCTTTGTCTTTGTAAGTTAGTCCAAATCGTTCTGTTGCCAAAAAGTCCAATTGATTAGTGGAAGCCGTCTCTTCTCTCCCAATCACGCTCTTAATTTGGAAATCTACTTTTGGCCCGTAGAAAGCCGCTTCTCCTTCAACCTCTTCATAGGGCAAGCCGGATTTTTTCATAATTGCCATAATCATTTTCACCGCCTTCTCCCACCCCTTAGGATTGCTCACGTATTTTTTCTTATCTTTAGCCGGCAAGGAAAGTCGCATATAAAAATCTTTGATGCCGAAAATATCTTTATACCAAAATTCATGCAGTTTCATTACTTTCAAAAATTCT